>SICJ01000010.1 GCA_009691505.1 Candidatus Parcubacteria bacterium
TATATTCCTATAAAAAGCGGAGAGATCGGAAGCTAAATCATACCCTCTCCATGTACCAAAAAATGTGTACACGAAAATACCTCCTAAAACAACGACAACAAAGTAAAGAAGTAAAATAATGGCCTTTGATAAATTAAACTGTATTGGTTGTATTTTGTTTTTTAATCCGTTCATGGGGTTGATTTTTATTTAATAAATTGTGTTTAAATTGTAACATGTAAAATTACCTATATAATACGTTCTAACAGCCTCAACGGTTGCCCGCCAAGAGATTATTTAGAAAAAGAGAGTGTGCTGAGAATATTATTTAAAACATCTTTTTCATTTTTAAGTGGCTGACGCGAATGAAGTTCTATTCTCCAAAATCCAGTCGAATATTGTGACAGAGTTTTAACATTCGCAAACTCAACAAGAGTTATCAGATCATCTTTAGAATTGACGCCCAAATCGTACCACTGCGCAATAACGTCATCAATTATGAATTTTGGTAACATCGTGTTTTGGTCTCTAAATCTACCCCCTTTTGACCAACAAACATCAATGTATACATTTTCTTCTGGAGAATTTATTCTCATATCACATCTAGGACCAAGAAAAACAACACGCCAATCCTGTGGATACTTAAAAGAAAAACCGTGAGCGGAGTTTGAGAACACATTCCAAGAATGAGTGCTCTCAAAATCTTCCACAAACTTTTTTGGGGTATTGGCTTCTATAACAGACTTTGGTTGAAATTTAATGCTTTGTGCTATAGATATATAATCATTGAGATCTTTTTTATACTTGTCTTGATCTACTTCTTTTATCGATAAATTAAAAATATAGGCCCGGTCATCAAGTACATAATATTCATAGCGAATGCCCAAACGAGCAATTGCACCAGTATATGTTTCTTTTAGTACAAGAACATCTCGGTCGTTCCAAGACAACAGCTTTGTTTCTATATTACTACTACTTTGATACCCAGTTTGTTTTTTATAACTTGGATTAACAACAGATTCTATATATTGCTCTTTTGTAACAACACCGGAGTTATCAGCAAGAGGCACAACAATCATAGAAACACCAACATTAGAGTCCTTTTTAAAATAAAGTGTTCCATATATGTTTTTATCAACAGTCCATCCCTGAGGATATGAAACAGTAAAACCATACACATCATCATAATAGGTGTCGGTGTTTTTTATTTCTTTAATGGGAGTAGAAAAAGTTTTTTCAAGATCTTCATTATAATAATTTTCTTCGTCTGTGGTGATTTTTATGTTTTTGGGTGCAGACTCTGCGACAACAATTTCTTTTTTAGGTTCTTTTTTTGTTGGGTTGTTTAAAAAAATACCCACCAAAATAACAAGGAAAATAGCTACTGTGACAAAAAGTGTTTTTTTCATATTAACATACTAGCACTAAACCAAAAGCGTGTAATACGTTCTAACAGCCTCAACGGTTGCCCGCCAAAAATTGAAAATCGTAATCGGAAGATTTGTAGATGTCGCAATGAGACCAGCAGAGATATATCGCACCAAGATATTTTTTATATTAAAAGTATATCAAATATTTAATGTACTTAGTTTACGGAAGGTAAGATAGAAAAAAGAAGGAATGAGTCTGACTCACTTTACCAGTCTCAACCGCTTCTCTAGGGGGACTAGCGCTAAAACGCCACTGTGCTACTCTATTCATATAGGTTTTAATAATTAATCAAAAAATATGGCAAAACCAAATTCAGCGTTTATGAAACCCCTCAATGTCAGCCCAGAGTTGGCGGCCGTTGTGGGAAAGGGACCAATGCCTCGTTCAGAGGTTGTGAAAGCTTTGTGGATATACATTAAGAAAAACAATCTTCAGGATCCAGCGAAAAAGCGAAACATCGTTGCAGACCCAGCTTTAAAAGTAGTATTCGGAGGAAAAGCTGTTGTAGATATGTTTGAAATGACAAAACTCGTTTCAAAACATCTTTCATAAGGTTTTTGTAATGATTCTAAAAAATAAGAATAAAACAAAAGGGTGTTTAGACTGTGCACAGTTAAAACACTCTTTTGTTTTATTTACTATTCTTTAGTTTAAACTGATATGCTAAACTTATAAAAGTCACAAATTATCAATTTAAAACAAATTATTTATGAACAACCATGAAACAGAAGGAGGCCTTCGAGGAATCGAATCAATGACAAAAGAGGAGCTTTTAGAGAATCCTGATACAGAGAGGGTTTGGCAAAAATTTTCTTTGGCATATCTTATGATACGAGGTCAAGATGTAAACTTTTTTGAAAAAAACTATATGCCTGAACTAAGTGCTGATGGATATCTTGTGTGTAAAGATAAAGACGGAACTTTGGGTCCAAAACCCTCTACAAATGTTGAACCTGCAGGTGATCACTGGGTCATGGAACAAACAAAAAGAGAATTACTAGGAAATCCTGAGTTTGTGCAGCCCGTTTCATAAAAGAAAATTGTCGAAAAAATTCACAATAAAATAAAAGGTTCCCCGAATGTGTTAGCGAAGCGCTTAGTGAGGGACACCTTTTATTTTATTGTGGCTCTTTCCTATATTTCGCCATCACACTCGCCTCTACCTCCGTCCTATCTTTTCCATACTTTAAATAAGAGAGCTGTTTAAGTTGCTCTACTTTTCCTTTGTCACCACGCTGTGGCGTAAGTACTTCAATACTAAAAGGTTTTACTGGACGGCCATTTACGAGAATTTTTACATAAGCATTTCTATTGTCTATATTCATCAGGTCTTGTGCCGTGAAAACAGGCGTAAACTGTTTCTCTAAAAATTCCGCATCTTCACTACCCACACGAAAAGCTGCGATAGAACCCACGTTACCAAAAACGGAGTCGCGGATTTTTTCTTCAAGCTGGGCAATAAACTGATGCGCCACGTTCAAGCTGAGCTTGTATTTTCGTGCCTCGGATAAAATAGTAGAAATAGAGTCAGTTGTAATATTTTGAAACTCATCTATGTAAAAATAAAACGGCGGAAAATCTCGCCCAAATGAATCCACGCGAGACAAAGTCGCCATCAAAATTTTGCCGACCAATATAAGACCTATGAGATTTGCGTTTATGTCACCGAGCCGTCCTTTTGCAAGATTTACGAGGAGAATTTTCTTATCATCCATTATATGACGAAAATTGAAAGAAGATTTTTCCTGCGCGATAATCGGTCTCATAAAATCGTTGGCCAAAAATACATCAAACTTGCTTGTGATGTAAGGCACAATGTTTGCAAGTGCGCCTTCCCCGCCAGCTTTTTCCGCAACCTCTTTCCAAAACTGCACGATGACAGGATTTTTACAATTTTCAAGCTTGAGCGTGCGATACGCCTTATCCGCGAGCACCCTAGAAACGTCCAAAAGCGTACAACCAGAAGCGGGATCTTCAATCACGAGCATCGCTGCATTACGGAAATATTGCTCAAACATCGGGCCCATAGACTCTGGTACTCCGCCGTACAGTTTTTGGAAAATACTGAAAAGCTCGTTGACTACGAAAGTTTTTTGCTCTGGAAATTTTGGATCATACTCAAGCATATTTAGCGCCATTGGTCGCTCTGTATAGCTCGGGTCAAAATATATTACATCGTCATAACGCTCTGGTGGAACCATAGACAAAACGTCAATAATATCTACACCGTGCGGATCTATCATGCACACGCCATTGCCCGCAAGAATATCCTGCACAATCATATTTTTGAGAAGGGTAGATTTTCCTGTACCCGTCTGTCCTATTACATACATGTGCCTGAGACGATCTTCTTCGCCAATGTAGATTTTCTTTTCAGCACCGCGATATTTGTTTACACCGAGTACAGTTCCCGCCTCTCCCATATCCACAGGCGCAGGACTTGATACAGCTTTTGTTTGCTTAAGTTGTGCCGCGCCTTTTATCGCTGTGGTGTTGAAATGCATAAATGTAGTGAGCTCTTTTATGTTTAAAGGCACTGTTTGATTGTCAGAAAAAACACGAAAAGAAAAATCACGTAAAAGCTGAAAAAGTTTTCCACCCTTCACCTTTTTAAATTTTAATTTATTACCTGTCGTATTTTCAAATTGATTAAATGCTGACTCAATATCGGAAAGTATTGATTCTGCTTCTTTCATCGTCGCGGAAGAAGCGATGATGCGAATGTTTGTGTTTAAAATCGGACTTGAAATTTTTTCCTGAATGTTTTTAATCGCTACCTCGTTTGATTCTTGTTTTTCAGGCTGTTCATCTTTCTTTTTTGTTTTTGATTTTGAAAACAGACCGTATTTTATTGTTCTATAAATATCCTGACTAACTGTATAGCCTATATCTATAGCCTCTTTTACAGATGTTCCCTTTTGAATACTTTTCAGTGCGTTCTCATATTTTTTAAATAAATAATCTCCAGCTGGATTAAAAATAATTTGAATCGCAGCACCTTCTCCTACTTTATCTATTTTAGAAAAACTATTTAAAATGACGTTGAGAGGATCGTGATCAAACGCTTCATAGGTTTTGATTGGAAAAACAGAATTTTTCCCAGACACGGCATATGAAGCGACAGTCACCCCCCCTTCATTAAAAATATTATAATCATCTTTTTTCTCCGTAATCTTTGCGTTATGAAAAATAGACAGAATGTTTTTTTCAAATAAATCTTTGCTGTCTACTGGCACAGACGCATAAAAAATAAATTCTTCACTGTCGTTTGATATGGCAAGCTCAATTGCAAAATATTTTTGTCCTCTATTATTTTTTGCGGACACAGAAAGCATTCCAGCGTAAAACTGTTCCATTGATGACACTATTTCTTTTAGAGTTTTCTTTTGTTCATTTTCGTCAGATTCCACAGGAAGCACTATTTCATAAAGCACCATATTTAAAGCTTTAAAAAGCGGGGTTTTTTCTTTTAAACCTGAGGCATGATAGCCTTTCCTTAAATATTCCACAAGAAAACGATGAAAATCGTCTTCAATGTGAGGGTTATTCATTTTGTCTACTACGGCAAGGGCGTTTTTTACACCTTTTTCTTGGAGTATCGCAAGGAGCTCTGCCATTTTTACATCATGAGTTTCTGGTGCAAGATCAAGAACTATCTGCTCTTGATGTTTTTCTGACATAGCCAAATCTTTATGGAGAGCTTTTTGTGCGGGTAATTCTTTGTATTGAGCAACCGTGGAAGAAACAGCTTGAGACTTTTCTGCATTTAACACGCCTTTTTCAATCGCCTTTTCTTTTATCGCAATCTGCTCACGTAAAAAAATAAGTTCTTCCTGAGGAGTAGCAAACGGCCGAGTTTCGTTTAATCCAAATTTTTCCATATAAGTATTATAGACTATACACAAACAATATTCACTCACGCTATACATTGTGATACAATTTAATGATGGAAAATACTCCGATAACATGGGAGGCTCAAGAACACCATCATGAAGAAAAAAGTAATGATTGGTTTTGGACTGTTGGTATAATAGCTGTCTCTGCGGCGGTGATTGCGATTATTTTAAGCAATCTACTTTTTGGTATTTTTATACTTATCGCCGCTTTTACTCTAGCGATGCATGCTGTAAAACGTCCTCGGACACTAAGGGTGCTCGTGGACAAACGCGGTGTTACTGTTGCAAACGTTCATTATCCTTATTCAGCGCTAGATTCTTTTTGGATAAATGAAAATGAACATCCGCCTGTGCTTCTTTTGAAGTCGCCGAGATTCTTTTTGCCACTTATCGTAATACGTATTGAAGAATTTGATATTGAAACTCTGCGCGCATATTTACGCGACATGCTTTATGAAGAAGAGCTTCACGAACCACTGCTACAAAAGCTCGCTGAGTATTTTGGGTTTTAGTTTTGTTGGTTCGGTCGGTTTCGTTTTTAGTAAGGCTGTTCGGCGGTTTTCGTTTTTGACCTTTTTATGATAACCTGCTTTTGTTGGTCGGTGGTTTTTGCTCTCATAGTTCAATGGATAGAATGCGAGCTTGCGGAGCTTGCGATGTAGGTTCGATTCCTACTGAGAGCACCATTGTTTTTAATATATGAAACCCACCACTCGGGCGGTTTTTTAAGCCATCTTTTTTATCACCGCAGAAAGTCGTGCCTTTTTGCGAGAGGCTGTGTTTTTCTTTATAAGTCCTGTTTTCGCCGCCTTGTCTAGAGTTTTTTGGATTTGCGCCATGTGCTTTTGCGCGTCTTTTTTATTACCTTCTGCGACGAGCTTTTTAAACTTTTTCATAACGCCTTGCACCGCGTCCTTTTTGCGCATATTAAAAACTCGCTTTCGTGCTGAGTTTCTAAGGGCTTTTTTTGCTGAGCTTGTAATCGGCATAATTTATATATTTAATGTAAAAACATCGTAACAAATGTCGCCCAAAAACGCAAATTCTGCTATCATTACAGCCATGATTTCCCAACTCAGAGGAACGGTCACTTTAAAGGATATTCGCTTCATCATTTTGGATGTGGCAGGCGTGGGCTACAAAGTTTTTGTGACTCCAGCGATGATTGAAAAAACGAAAGACGGCGCGGAAGTAATCGTGTGGACATATCTAGCTGTGCGCGAAAATGCGCTTGATTTATATGGATTTATGAGCAAAGAAGATCTTGAGCTTTTTGAAATGCTCATCACTGTTTCTGGAATAGGGCCGAAAACCGCGCTCGGCGTGCTTGCTGTAGTGCTTCCAGAAACCATACGTTTCGCAATATCTTCTGGCGAAAGTGCCTATCTTACAAAAGTGTCGGGTGTCGGCAAAAAAGTCGCCGAAAAAATAGTGCTTGAGCTAAAAGGAAAATTTGAGGGAATAGAGGGTGGCGGTGCTCATTTCCAAAAAGATTCAGACGCAATTGAAGCGCTCAAATCGCTCGGCTATTCTCAAAACGAAGCTCGCGAGGCTTTGAAAAAAGTTCCGAAGTCCGTAGAAAACGCAAGCGAGAAAGTAAAACAAGCGTTAAAAATTTTAGGGTCAAAGATTTAGCGCGAAACAGCACGCGACAAGCAAAAAAGGAACGCTTTGCGCAAAATTACAAAAACAATGATCAGATTTATTAAAAAATTAATTCCTACCCCGATTTTCCGCACGTGTCAGCCGACTTATCATTTTCTACTGGCTTATATCGGTGCGATTTTTTATGGTTTTCCTGCGCGAAAAATGTTTGTCATCGGCGTAACTGGCACAAAAGGAAAATCCAGCACGGTTGAGCTCATAAATACTATTCTTGAAGAAGCTGGCTATAAAACTGCGCTTGCAGGCACGATACGTTTTAAAGTCGGAGCAGAAAGTCGTCCAAACCTCTACAAAATGTCTATGCCTGGGCGATTTTTTATACAAAAGTTTTTAAGCGACGCACACAAAGTAGGATGTACACATGTTGTGCTAGAAATCACATCCGAAGCTGCGCGACAATTTAGAAGTCGTGGTATAGATTTGGATATGCTTGTGTTCACCAATCTTTCCCCTGAACACATAGAATCGCACGGCTCTTTTGAAAAATATCGCGACGCAAAAAGATCTATTGGTCGCACACTCGCGGACTCTGGATTTGGTGGGTCAGCAAAAAAAGAAAAATGGATTATCGCAAATCGCGACGATGCTGAGTCGGCCTTTTATCTTTCACTTCCAGTTACGCACACAATTCCCTTTTCACTAGCAAACGCTGAGCCTTACACTCTTACCCAAAACAGCAGAGTAAAATCTTCTGTTGCAAAAAATTCAATTGAATTTACTTTTAAAGGCGAAAAAATGTCTGCACCACTTACAGGACTTTTTAATTTATATAATGCTCTTGGTGCGGTCGTTTGTGCAGACGCACTCGGCATATCACTCGCAACAATAAAAAAGGCGCTCACAAATATAGCGACAATAAAAGGTAGGGTAGAACGTGTAAACGCAGGACAAGATTTTGATGTAATAGTAGATTACGCACATACTGCTGACTCGCTAGAAAAGTTTTACCTCGCATTTCCCGACCAAAGAAAAATTTGTGTGCTTGGTAATACTGGTGGCGGACGTGATACTTGGAAAAGAAAAGAGATGGGCACCATTGCGGATAAATATTGTGATGAAATAATTTTGACTGATGAAGACCCCTACGATGACGACCCGCGTTCTATAGTAGAGCAAATGACAGAGGGGATAAAAAACAAACCTTACAAAATAATTATGGACAGACGTGAAGCGATACGTACGGCTGTCGTGGGAGCAAAAACTGGTTATGTTGTACTAATTACAGGAAAAGGTACTGACCCGTATATCATGGTTGCTGATGGTAAAAAAATTCCGTGGAGTGATGTAATCGTTGCGAGAGAAGAATTAGAGAAAATAAAATAACAAAAAGTACTAAAAAGTAGGTCGTGAGGCTGTGGAGCTGAACGTTCCAAGATTTTTTAAGCTTAAAAAATCCGTAAGCTGGTGTTTTTCATTTGTGCGGGCTAACGAACAACGTTAGAACTGCAATACAAGAACATGATGGAGTTATTTATATACCGGATTTGTTTTGTGGTAATTCTTCAAATTTCATAATTCTACTATATCAGCTCTCTGCCTACTAAGCATACAAAAAATAATCCTGATTTCTAAAGGTTATTCTACTTTGCGCGCCTTGAGGGACTTGAACCCACGACCTTCTAAGTGTAAATGAGCTGCTCTACCAACTGAGCCAAAAGCGTATTTCTTCTTGGATAAGCTTAAATCTAACTTATTGCAGACAAAAATTAAATTTTAGTATAAAATTAGCTAATGCATCTTATCCCTGCCATCCTTACTATAGTTGGTCTTGCTGTATTTGAAATAATCTCAAGTATAGACAATGCTGTGGTTAACGCCGAGGTGTTACAGACCATGTCTGCCAAAGCCAAGAAGTGGTTTTTGCTCTGGGGCATGCTTTTTGCGGTCTTTATGGTCAGAGGACTTCTGCCTTGGGCGATTATTTGGGCTACAAACCCTTCTTTGGGAGCTCTTGGTGCTTTTTTCGCATCCTTTTCAAACGACCCTGCTGTAGGAGCATCTATAGAAAAATCAGGACCTATTTTACTTGCTGGGGGGGGAACATTTCTTATCTTTCTTTTTTTTCATTGGTTGTTTATGGAAACAAAAAACTACGGCCTTATCGGCGAGAAATTTTTTCATAGACAAGGGGTTTGGTTTTATGCAGTTATTTCAATCATTCTGTCGGTGCTTGTTTGGTTGGCGCTTGGAGTTAACTCCATCATGGCTTTCAGTATTGTGATCGGTTCTACTGCTTTTTTCATTACTCACGGTTTCAAGCAAAATGCAGAGGAAGAAGAAAAAGCGCTAGTTTCTGGCACTAGCGGAAGGTCAGATTTAAGCAAGATCTTATATCTAGAGATTATTGACGCTACTTTTTCTATAGATGGAGTTTTGGGAGCGTTTGCTTTTACACTCTCGGTGCCACTTATTATTATCGGTAGTGGTGTGGGGGCGATAATCCTCCGGAAACTGACAGTAAGCAATATTGAAAATGTAAAAAAATATATTTATCTCAAAAATGGTGCCATGTACTCTATTTTTTTTCTAGGACTGATTATGATCTTAGATGCTTTTGGTCACCATATACCCGAGTGGTTTTCTCCGGTGGTGACACTAGGTATCGTTTTATACTTTTTCTTCAAATCTAAAAAACATTTAAAAAATAAGCTAACAGTTTCGGTATGATAGATATAAAAATCCTTTTTGAAGACGAGCACCTACTGGCACTAGAAAAGCCTGCTGGTGTCGCAGTGCATCCAGATGTCAAGAGAGAGTAGGAGTGTGTAACAGACTTTTTACTTGCTAAATACCCAGAAATAAAAGATGCGGATGAGCCCATGACACTAGATAATGGTTCGGTTATTTTGCGTCCGGGGATTGTCCATTGGATAGACAAGGACACATCAGGGGTAATACTTGTGGCAAAGACGCAAGAGGGATACGAACACTTGAAGAACCCACCTAAAGAAAGAGTTATAAAAAAACCTACTACACTTTTGTTCACCACGACCTCCAAACTGAGAGAGGTACTATTTTTAGCACTTTTTGTTATTTTCTAATTTTTTCCAGATTTCTTCTCATAAAAACCTTTAATCGCAACGTAAGTTTCCTGCGCCATCTCGCGAATCACTTTCTCTCTACCCGCACCCTGCAATCTCGGCTCAGCGATATATGCATATTCTATAAGTGCAGAAGGGATACTTAAACTGTTGCGGGCACCAAGTGCGATAAGCTCATTGCTCTCTATTAGACCATCTTTTTCCACAGGTAAATTGCTTTTTGACTGAAGTTTTGCAAGCTCATCATAAATAGCTCGCGCAAGCGGAATACTTTTTTCGCCATTTTTTAAATATGTACTCGGTGCATAAACCACAAAACCACGATACTTCCCTGCTTTATCTTTTGGTCTACCTGGATAATCGTTGAAATGAATGTGAATCGTTACATCAAAATCCTTTTCTTCGGCCCACATACTCGTGCCATACAAATTATTTGCAACATCTTCAGTCACCATGTTGTGTATCATCTCATCTTCATCTACATCTAGCCCAATTTCTTTTTTATTAAATGTTTCTCTTCTCTCTTTTCTATAAGCCACTATTTTGGCCTCGTTGTCTTTAAAATATTGTGCGAGCTCTGGAATGTAATCTCCATTTTCTTGGTTTCTGGTTGGTTCAAAAAGTGGGTCGTTCTTTAAAAAATCATACAGATAGTCTGCAAGTATTCTATTTAGCTCTACTTCTTTTACTCCCATAAATCTAGCTCCCCAAGTGTCGTTGTCATGCCCTGCGACGACTAAAATTTTGATTTTATCCGCCGTGATTTGAGATTGTGCAAATGTTGGGTTTTGTGTTTCTGGCGAGTACGCAGAATTTGAATAAAAAATAGCTATAAAAAAAACAGTGACAAATAAAGTCTGTACGGGGAGTCTTTTCATGGCGAAAGTATATCACAATGACAACGCCTGATTTTTGTATATAATCAGCACATGCCAGAACTCCCAGAAGTGCATACTACGGCGACGGGTTTGCAAGGTGTTTTGCCCGGACTTTATATAAAAGACGTCTGGACAGACTACGACAGCGCTTTTCACAAAGGAAAAAACAACATAAAAGATAAAACGTTTTTCAAAACCTTCCGCAAAAAATGTGTTGGTAAAAAAATACTTTCCGCAAACAGACGTGGAAAAAATGTGCTAATCCATTTAAGTGGCGAGCTCACTATTTTAGTACACATGAAAATGACTGGGCATTTACTTTACGGTGTTTATAAAAAAACTACCGTGAAAAAGGCTGGTGGAAAGAGTGCAAAATCAGCGGAAGTTTGGCTGGCGAAACACGCTGGACCGCTTCGCGACGATCCATTTAATGCGCGTGTGCATTTTATGATTATTCTTTCAAACGGAAAACACGTTGCACTTTCTGATACTAGAAAGTTTGCCAAAGTAACACTTTTGGAAACAAAAAAACTCACGGAGTCGCACGATCTGCGTGAACTCGGTCCAGAGCCGACAGATAAAAATTTTACGCTCTCAGTATTTAAAAATCGCTTGCTGAAAAAACCCAACGGAAGAATAAAAACAGTCTTGATGGATCAATCTCTCATCGCTGGCATTGGAAACATTTATTCCGATGAAATATTGTGGAAAAGTGATGTGCACCCAGAATCAAAACCTTCACAAATTTCAGACACACTTCTGAAAAAAATGTATACGGCGACTCGCTCACTTCTCGCAAAAGGAATAGACTTTGGCGGAGACTCAATGTCGGATTATAGAAACGTAAACGGCGAAAAAGGGAGATTTCAACTCAAACATAAAGTCTACCAAAGAAAAGATGAGAAATGTCTAAAACGCAACTGTCGTGGAATTATTTCAAGAAAAGTGATCGGTGGCAGAAGTGCACATTTTTGCAATACTCACCAAAAACTTCTACAATAAATACAATAAACAAATGAAAGCTTTCGCTCCACTTTTAATTATCATAATAGTTGCAGTTGCTGTTTTAATGTCATCTCCAGACACTAAAGATGTTTTCAATACTAAAAACAAGAACACATATAGCAACAGCAACACTCAATCACAAAACAACCAAACAAACGAAAACACGCAAAAAGAAACTCAGAGAGCACAAAACTTGGCACAAGGACTTTCCCCTTTTACAAATTATGTAACAATAAAAAATCTTAAAAAACCTGAAGTTTTTGCAAGATATGAATATGTCACGATTGGAATACGCGAGACCAATGTGCCGATAAATCTAACGGGTTGGAGTATTGTAAGTAGGGTTACTGGTAGACGAGCGACAATAGGCAATGCTTCACCGTTTCCTAAAAACCAACCAGAACAACCACTCGTGGTTAGCTCAAACCAAGACATAATTATTGTTTCTGGTACTTCTCCTATTGGTGAATCTTTTAGACTAAATGCTTGCACTGGTTATTTTGAAAACAAACAAAATTTTACACCTGATTTACCAGAAGAGTGTCCGCGTATAGATATAGACACTCTACCAAACTCTATGAGAAACAATAATATTTGTATGGGTTATGTCGGCTCTTTTTTTGCTTGTAAATCTCCAACAAATAATCCTCCAGACAATCTGCCGAATTCTTGTCACCAGTTTGTAAAAAATACTTTGTCATACGCTGGATGCACTGTTTTACACCAAAATGACAATGATTTTTATAAATCACGATGGATGGTTTATCTAAATAGCAGAACCGCACTTTGGCTAGATGGTGGTGAAAAATTGGATTTGCTGGACGCGCAAGGTAAACTCGTAAGTACTTTTCCTAGATAGGAGGATTGTTGGGGACGTCTACTTTTTGAGCAGTGAAAAAAGTGTGATGCCTGCCGATACGGAAACGTTGAGTGATTCTTTTTTACCAGACATTGGTATTTCTGCAATGATATCGCATTCTTTTAAAATTTTCGGAGTAATCCCCTCTACTTCATTTCCATATACAAAAGCTACGGGAAATTTTATGCGTGTGCGGGCTTTTTTGTAATTGATTGCGCGCGGTGCCTGCTCAATAGCCACGACAAAAACCCCTACCGCGCGCAGTTTTCTTATCAAGCCCGACGGGTTTTTAAAATATTCCCAAGGAATATCTTTTTCGGCGCCGAGAGCCACTTTTGCGAGGTCTTTTCTTGGTCGCGAAAAACGGTCAACGGGTGTCGGCGTATAACCTGTCAAAAAAATCTTCGTCACACCCACTGCGTCAGCTGTACGAAAAATAGAGCCGACATTGTGTATGCTTCGTATGTTGTGAAGAATAACGTATGATTTCATATTTACACCATACACCATTTGATAAGACTTTGGTATAATAAACTGATGCTCAGTATATTTCCAGATTTTTTAACATACGCTTTATTTGCGCCACCTTTTTTGCGAATCGCGCTTGGAGCTTTTGTTATTTCTAAATCATATAAAAAATTAAGGCCATTGTTTACTGTGGACGGCGACTTGCCTGTGCCTCAAGATAAAGTGTCTAAAATAGTATCAGTTTTGTTTTTGCTTTCTGGAATATTCATTCTAATTGGCCTCTACACACAAGTCTCTGCGCTTATGTTAATACTTTTAACAATCGGTGTTTTTATAAGAAAAGGATCGCGCGGAGAAACACTAGATGGCACAGAAACGTGGCTTCAGGTTTTTGTGTTTGTGATGGCTTTATCACTAATGCTTTCCGGAGCTGGATTTTACGCTATTGATTTACCGCTATAATCTGTTATATTTTCTGATATTCGCTTCGTTTAATATCCGCCTATAGCTGTCTTGGTAGAAATCCAGCGGGCAGATATTGTTCAGTTTTCACATCCGCCTATAGCTCAGTTGGTAGAGCAGGTGCCTTTTAAGCACTTGGTCCCAGGTTCGAGTCCTGGTGGGCGGACAAATTTTAGACAAAAAAATGGGGGCGGTTTTTACATCCCTAAAATAAATTTCTCAATCGCAACGTCCATTTCTACGAGACCTCGCCGAGCGTTGTGATAAATATCTACAAACTGCGCAGACATTTTTTGTAATTCTTCGCGCGAGTAGTTGCGGGCAAAACCAGACGCTTTGTCAAATACATATGGCTTGAGTCCAGAATCTGCGACACTTTTTGAGCCGAGCGCAGTGAGAATACTTTTTAATTGCCAAAATAAAATGCCGTGAATTTCTTCTGGCTGTGCACCGCTTGCGACGGCTTGATTGTACAAAATCCAAAGTTGTTTTTTATCACGACGACCAAAAGCGTCGGTTAAAGAAAAAATATTAAATGGTTTTGCATCTGAATTTTTTGCTCCGCTATATTTTTCTTCAAACTTTTGCGCTTTTTGCGCGTATTTTTCTATTTTTTTGAGCGTCGGTGCATCTACGTGATCTTCAATAAAAATAAAAACATTTTCTGAAAGCGACAACTCTTTCAACAACTCCATAATCCGCTCTTTTGCCTCTTCATTTTCAAAAATTTTATCACAGACAACAATGTATTTATTTTCAAAAAGTCCTTGTCCGCCGATAAATTCTTCAAATCGCGCTTGGTCCCATTGCTCACCTTCCATTTTAAAAAGTTCAGCGTCTGGCTTTTTTTTATGCAAAGTGTCGAGAAGCTCGTGGAGCTTTATGCGAGATTGCGTAGTGTCTGTACCGTGAAGAAAATATAACATAATCTTAAAGCGCTTCTGTTTGCCCCCAATTATCTCCGACCTCACCGTTTACAGCAAGCGGAATACCTTTCGTTTGTTCAAGAGTAAGCACTGATTGCATAATTCGCTCCAGCTCTGGCGCCACTTTTGCGACGACATCTTCTTTTATTTCAAACACGAGCTCGTCATGCACTTGAAGAAGTATAAAAAGTTCAGAAGAAAGTTTTTCGCGTAAAATGTATTCGTGAATTCGCACCATCGCTATCTTAATAATATCCGCAGAAGTGCCTTGAATCGGTGCGTTGATAGCCATGCGTTCGTTTGATGCCTGAATAAACGGGAGTTTTGATTTAATGTTTGGAAAATAACGGCGACGGCCGAAAAAAGTTTCTGTATAGCCGAGTTTTCCTGCACTGACTTTCACGTCTTGCAGATACTGTGCGAGTCCGCTGAAATTTTTAAAATATTCGTCGTAAAAAATCTGCGCTTCTTCGCGAGTACTGCCAAGATTTTTCTTTAAAGCACTCACGCCCATTCCGTAAAGAATGCCAAAGTTTATGACTTTTGCTTTTCGTCGCATTTCTTTGTCTACTTTTTCGCGAGATACTTTGAAAACTGAAGACGCGACCGCTTCGTGAATATCTCCGCCCGATTTAAAAATATCAATGAGTTTTTTGTCGCCCGAAAGAAGCGCCGCGATACGGAGTTCAATTTGTGAATAATCAAAAGTAACGAGCTTGAAACCTTTTTCTGCTACAAAAGCGTCACGAATTTTTCTACCCTCTTCTGTTTTTATCGGAATGTTTTGCAGGTTTGGATTGTTGGAAGACATACGCCCAGTGGTGGTGCCCGTCTGCAAAAATGTAGTGTGAAGCCGTCCATCCTGCGCCAAAAGCACAGGCAAAGGATCTATATATGTAGAAACGAGCTTTTGAAGCATGCGATATTTTAAAATGTAATCAATTACTGGATGAAGCCCAACCATTTTTTCAAGCTCTGATTCGCGAGTGGAACGCACTCCACCTGCGGTTTTTTTGAGCCCCTTTACAGTGAGCGCGAGTTTGTCAAAAAGTATCACACCGAGCTGTTTTGGAGAGTTAATGTTAAATTCCTCGCCACACTCGCGCCAGATATTTTTTTCAAGATCGGCGAGCTCGCTGTGATATTGCTTTGAAAGTTCGCGGAGATATTTCACATCTATTTTTATTCCGCGATTTTGCATCGCTTCTATTACTTTCATAAGTGGTTCTTCTATTTCGCGAAAAACTTTTAGCAAGTTTCTTTTCTCAAGCTCGGTGTAAATCATGTCGCGCGCTTTTAGCACAGAGTCGGTGTGCGCAAAATTTAAAATGTCTTCAATTGTCGGATTGGTAATATTTGAGTCAATAATCCAAAGTGCGAGCGAAAGTTTTTTTTCTTCAAGTTCTGGAAGTATTTCGCGCTCGGCAGTATCGGCAACCTTTGAAGTCTTGCCAAATCCGCTTGCGTCACCGTAGTCGCCGTCATCTCCCGTAAAACCACCACCATTTCCAAAATCATCTCCCCCAAGCAAGCTCGCCTGCAATGGAATTTTCTTTATACCAAGTGCACTTTCTACTCGTCCCATCATTGCACGAAATTCAAGCTGTGCAAAAAGCACTTCAAGTGTCTTCAAATCCAGAGAGTCTTTCCATTTTTTTTCTGGAAGTTTAAAATCTATCGGTGCGTCGCGACGAATTGTCGCAAGTGTTTTTGAAAAAAGCGCCTCGTCTTCACCTTTTACTAAAAGCTCAATAATACGCGGAGTAATTCCCGCCTCTTTAAAATCTTTAAACTCTGGGCCGGCTTTTTTCAGCACCTTAAACATTTTTTCTAGAGAGCCAAATTTTTGTATCAATGTGGTCGCAGTTTTTTCACCGATGCCAGCAATGCCGATGATATTGTCAGACGGGTCACCTCGCAAACCCTTGTAATCAGGCAAAAGTGTCGGTCCAAAACCAAAACGCGCAAGCACCGCAGGCTCATCGTAAACCACTGTATCTTTTATACCTTTTCGCAAAGTATAGACGCGCACTTTTTTTCCGTCTATGAGTTGCATTGTGTCCATGTCACCAGAAGCGATAACGATGTCGGTTTTTTTATCATCTTTAAGATTTTCCACAATAGTTCCGAGCACGTCATCGGCCTCAAAACCCGGATACGAATACATCGGAATATTAAAAGCTGTAAAAACATCTTTCGCGCGCTCCAGCTGAACCACAAGCTCGTCATCTATTTTTTTGCGAGTGCCCTTGTATTCTTTGTAAACTTCGTGGCGATGTGTTTTTTCCGGCAAATCAAAACAGGCGATAATAAAATCTGGGGAAAGTTCGCCGACGATTTTCAGCAACATCGTGCAAAGTCCGTAAAGTGCTCCTGTTGGCTCGCCATTTTTAGAAGCAAAATCTGGTAGAGCGTGATATGCGCGATGAATTATTGCGTGCACGTCTAGTAAAACAACTTTTTGTTTTTGATTGTTGTCGGCGATTTCTTTTTTGTCAGCCATTTTTTTGTCAGTCGTTATTTTTGCCATAATTTAAAAATGAATATCAAACTTCCGCGTTTCATTATTTACAAAAAGACAAATAACGTGAATGTGATCTTTTGGTATTCCAGTAAAAACTTTTTCTGGCCATTCTATGCAAATAATGTTGCGTGGGTCTTTTAAAATTTCCTCCCAGCCGATGTGAGCGAGCTCGTCTGCTGAATCCATTCTGTATGCGTCTATGTGAACGAGATGTGAAAAACGGTTTTGAATTTTTTCGTCTAGTTTATAAATTTTCTGCAAAACAAAAGTGGGGCTCGCAACTGGCACTGTAATGCCGAGCGTTTTTGCAACACCTTGAACAAAAGAAGTTTTTCCAGAACCGAGGTCACCGTAAAGACCGACAACTGTTGCGGTAACAGCAGACTTTTTTGGATCGCTTGCCGACAATTTGACAAGATCGCTTACAAAACCACTAGCCAGAGCGTGTGTTTCTTCAAGGGTTTTAGTGGTCTTCATACGGCTATATTATCACAAAAGAAAAAACGTCTGCTGCTGGGGCAACAAACGTTTCAAGTTTGAGGAAATCGTCCCTCAAGTCCCTCAATACAGTTTCGGCGGTTTGACCGTCGCTGTATTTGGCATAGTGACCAAATCTTTTTCCTGTGGAAGTCCTTTCGCCTTCCACCCAAAGATTGGGCGACGACAATAATCGTAACCGTAACCGTTACGGTTACCATAACGATTACCGTAACGGTAATCGTTGTCGTAACCAATAATTGCCCACTCGTATTCCTGGATCTTTTCACGAAACGGGACGTACCACCTCGTGACTCTTCTCCAGCCACTGTTTGGAAGTTGCAAATCCCACTGTCCCACTACCCATCTCATGTAGTTAAACTCAGAGGGTGTGGTAAAACCCACTTGATCCAATTCAAACTGATTGATTGGACCGGAAACCACCTGTATATCGGTGGTGCTTTGAACCCTCGGTGCTAGTTTTTCCAGATGAGACACGTCTTCGGCTGTGTACTCATAGTGCGCCGCTATCGGCACCTGCACAAATTGCGGCCCTCTGCACCCCGAAACAGAAAACAAAACCAAAACTCCGACAATATAAAAGAGCTTTTTCATCGCAGTATCCTTCTCCCCTTTGGGGAAATTTTTTCAGAAGTGGGTAGGAGAAATTTTCCCCTATACCCGCGTAACTCGTGCAACCCGCACGCATAATTTGTCCTCTACTACTATATCACATTACACAGCCCAAGTCAATCATTTTATACAGCTCAAAATAATGCTAATCTTAAACGTATATATGGTTGAATTTAAAGAAGACAAACAAAATCAGCGGGTTGAAGAGCTCAAAAGACAGGAGGCAGAAAACCTCACGCAAACACTTTCTTCAAAGTACGGCATTCCCTATCTAGATCTTGCGACCGTCCCAATAAACATTGACGCACTGCGTGTAATAAAAGAAGCTGATGCGATAAAAGCAAATATCGCTGTGTTTAATATTATTGATAAAAAAATCCACGTCGGCGTTCTTTCTCCATCTACAGAACAAACAAAAGAAGCAATAGAAGAATTAAAAAAAAGAAAGTATATTCCAATGCTCTATCTCGTGTCGCCAGAAAGTCTAAAAAAAGTGTGGTCTAGATACAAAGACCTTTCAATGTCCATGGAAACAAAAAGTGGCGCGCTAGATATTTCAAATGAAGGGATTTTAGAGTTGTTGGAAAAAGTCGCAACGATGGACGAGCTTCGTGCATTTTTGGAAGAAGGTTTAGCTGGAAAAAAAGCATATCGTATTTCTCGCCTCCTTGAAACAATGCTTGCTGGCGCACTTTCAAACAAAGCGTCCGATATTCACTTAGAACCAGAAGACACTTATGTGCGACTGCGTTATCGTCTAGACGGAGTGCTCACCGACATTATTCGTTTTGATTCAGAAACATACAACCTTATCCTTTCAAGAATAAAACTTCTTTCAAATTTAAAATTAAATATAAAAGGAAAAGCACAGGACGGGCGATTTAGTATCAAGGTCGCCGACGATGAAATAGAAATCCGTACTTCACTTTTGCCCGGAGCATACAATGACTCAATCGTGCTCCGAGTCCTCAATCCAAAAGCGATTTCTGTGCCACTAGAAGAGCTTGGTATTCATCCGCGCTTGCTTGCTATTTTGCAAAATGCTATCAGTAAACCAAACGGAATGATTTTAAACACTGGACCGACTGGTTCTGGAAAAACGACGACCCTTTATGCGTTTTTGAAAAAAATTCACTCGCCCGACATTAAAATAATCACAATAGAAAACCCTATTGAATATCATTTGCCGGGAATCGTGCAAACACAAACAAACGAAGGTTACAGTTTTTTGGAAGGACTACGCTCTGCTTTGCGACAAGATCCAGATGTGATAATGGTGGGAGAAATCCGCGACAATGAAACGGCTGAAATCGCTATCAACTCTGCACTTACGGGACATTTGGTTTTTTCTACACTCCACACAAATAACGCCGCGGGTGCATTTCCTCGCCTCATTGACCTCGGAGTAAATCCGAAAGTTATCACTTCGGCGATTAGTATTTGCATGGCGCAACGTCTGGTGCGAAAACTTTGCCAAGATTGCAAAGAAGAAAAAACCCCAACTGGTCGGGAGAAAGCTACAGTAGATAGAGTTGTGAAAAGTATTGTGGATACAACATATTTAGAAAATTTAAATCCAGAAAAAATATGGCAAGCAAAAGGTTGTGCAAAATGTAATTTTACTGGTTACAAAGGAAGAGTTGGCGTCTACGAAGCCGTAAAAACTGATGCAAACATAGAAAAAGTGGTGCAAGAAAATCCAAGTGAACGAGAAATAAAAAAGGCAGCAGCTCCACAAAAGATTTTAGATATGCAACAAGATGGAATGATAAAAATTCTCCAAGGCGTGACTTCTATTGATGAATTACAGCGAGTCATCGATTTGGAGGAAGAAAATTAAGAAACAGTTTTAACAATTTACAATATTGCGGAAAACTTTTCTATGTGAATAATGGATAAAAGGAGGTCGGTCGAGATTTTTTGGGCACGAAAAAATCCAAAACATAAATCTCTAAACAACACTTTTAATATTCGTACCAAAAGTTAAGTATTTCCCAAAGGATAACCACAGCAATAGCACAAGGCTAGAACCAGAGTGTCCTCTAAGGAGATACTACTAAGCCACAAGGGCTTCGTTGTTTAGAGATTTATATCTTGGATTATGAAAGAATGCGAGTTGTTTATAATAAACTACTCTAGATAAAAATCAAGGGTTTTTTACCTTGATTGATTCTTTCGTCCATTATTTCAAAGACAACAAAAGTTTAGCATACAAAGATAATACTGTCAACCCCGTAGGGCGAAATGTAGTTTTTGTATATAATGAGCCTATGAAAAAGCTTTCTAGTAAATCCCAAGGTGAAAAAGACGAGCAGGTAGCTGAAAAAGATATGCTTTCTCTAGACCAGACTCTTCGTCCGTCCAAATGGAACGAGTATATTGGTCAGAAAAATATAAAAGACAACCTGCACATCTTGCTCACAGCGGCACATGAGCGTAAACATCCGCCAGAGCATGTTCTCTTTTATGGTCCACCAGGACTTGGCAAAACTACTCTCGCCCACCTCATCGCCAAAGAAATCGGCGCACAGATTAAAATTACTTCTGGACCAGCTATAGAAAAAATCGGCGACCTTGCTTCAATTCTCACCAACCTTTCTTCAGGCGACATTCTTTTTATAGATGAAATTCATCGCCTCAACAAAACTATAGAAGAAGTGCTTTACCCAGCGATGGAATCTGGAGTCTTGGATATTATTATCGGAAAAGGACCGTCTGCTCGCACACTTCAGCTTGAGCTTCCACTTTTTACGCTCATCGCGGCCACTACTCGTGTCGCGCTTATATCTTCCCCACTTCGCTCACGCTTTTCTGGTGGAATTTTTCGTTTGGAATATTACAGTCAAAAAGAAATAGAGGAAATAGTGCGTCGCTCCGCAAAAATTTTAGATATTGAAATAGAAGATATGGCGGTGGAAGAAATAGCTATGCGAAGTCGTTTTACTCCTCGGACAGCCAACTATTTTTTGAAACGTTGTCGTGATTTTGCTCAAGTTCACAAACAATCTCTCACAAAAAAAGTGGTAGACGAAGCGCTTTTGCTTTTAGGAATAGATGCTGTGGGTCTTTCTCCTTCTGATAGAATTATTCTCACCACGATTGCAAGTAAATTTAAGGGCGGACCAGTCGGACTAAACACTCTCGCCGCTTCTCTCTCCGAAGAACAGGCGACGATTGAGGAGTTCAACGAGCCGTATTTACTTCAAATGGGTTTTATAGAAAGAACTTCCCGTGGACGAGTGGTGACTGATGCGGGATATTTGCATATCGGTGAAAATGGCCCAAAAGGTAAGACAAAAAAATTAATATAAAAACATGTCAGGACATAATAAATGGTCACAAATAAAACGTCAAAAAGCAAAAACCGACGGACAGAAAAGCAAGATTTTTACAAAGTTTGCGAAAATAATTACACAGGAGAGTAAAAAAAATAATGGAAACATAAACGCTCCATCACTAAAATCTGCAATAGAACGCGCACGCGCAGAAAATATGACAAACGAAAGTATAGAGCGTGCAATAAAAAAAGCGACGACGCAAGTGACAGATTTAGAAAACATAACATACGAAAGCTACGGTCCTGGTGGATGCGCGATTGTCATAGATGTGCTTACAGAAAACAGAAATAAAGCTGCACAAGAAGTAAAACACATTCTTTCAAATTATGGTTTTGAGTTTGCGGGCATCGGCTCTGCTACTTGGGCTTTTGAAAAGACGCTTGATGGCTGGATACCAAAAACGACAGTTGCTATTTCAGAAGAAGACGGAAAGGTCCTTGAAGCTGTCCTCGGCGAGCTAGAAGAAAACGACGAGGTAAAAGAAGTCTATACAAATGCAGAATAAGTTTTGCAAAAAATGCCAGATAAAAAAAACATAAAAGTTATTTCAATTGACCCTGGATACGAGCGAGTCGGAATTGCGGTCATAGAAAAAATCGGCGGAGAAAAAGAAAATCTTTTATTCTCAGAATGCTTTAAAACTTCTGCAAAACTAAGCCATGATAAAAGACTCGCACTTTTGGGACAAGAAGTGCGAAAAATTATCCGCAAATATGCACCAGAAGACCTCGCCATTGAACAATTATTTTTTAGTAAAAATCAAAAGACCGCACTCAAAGTAGCGGAGGCGCGTGGCGTGCTCATATATGAAGCGGCTCTGCAAAATATAGAAGTGTATGAATATACTCCGCTAGAAGTAAAAATAGCCACCACAGGATACGGAAGGAGTAGTAAAGATCAGGTGACGGCAATGGTCTGTAAACTCATTAAAATCCCACCGAAAGTGCGTTTGGATGATGAGTTTGATGCTATCGCTATCGGTCTCACGCACACCGCTTCAAAACGCTTTGTCTAAATTATTTTTGATATGTAAAAATATCATTAATTATCCCCGTACAGTCACACAAAATAAGCTTTTATATGATATTATGATGTTATGAAACAAACCCTCTCAACAATCAAGGTCATCATCCTTGCTTTAGTGCTGGGTCTAGGAATCTCTTATGCTCAAGCAAATTGGGCACCACCGTTAGCTTCTCCCCCGACCTGTTTAGCTGGAAACCCTGGTTGTGATGCTCCACTTAATGTGGGTGCTACGGCACAGATAAAAACTGGGGATTTGAAAGTAAACAATCTTGAGATGAGTGGAACAACGCTTACTACCAGTGGTTCAACTTGGGTTTGGGGGGCTATGGACATTAAGGGTAGTAAGGGTGGTTATTCTGGTATTAATTTTAAAAATTTAGATGGTACTAATGCTGGTGCATTCGTGATGAAATCTGATGGTCTTGCTGGTTTTTTCAATACAAGTTCAGTTAATAATTGGAGCTTTATTGTTTACCCTAATATTGCCGGGTCTCCTGGTGCAGTTAGAATTCCTGGTCTGGCTGCTAGTCCAGCAGCACCAGGAAAGGTATTAACAGCTGTTAATGTCGCTGGTGACGCGACGTGGCAGACGCCGACTGCGTCTGGTGCTAGTAGACCCACTGTAATTTATATAGACCATACAATGAGTTTTCATGCAGCTTCTTCTTACTTTTACACTGGCCCTGGATCTTACACTTTCTCAGAAAACACATATGCTTTATCAGGTATCGTGGAAATGGATGGTGCCTGCGGTCGTGATGTTGCATCTTATAACTTCAACGGTGGAATAAGTAGAGTGATTATAGAGAACCCAATAACGGATACAATAATCAAGGCGCCCTTTACTATATTTATTCCATCAGGAAAGACTAGTGTGACGTTCACACGCATAAACGAATCGTATTTCTGTCCAAACAAACTAAAGGTTACTATTCAACAATTAATAAAAACACAATAGCTCTAGATTTTTTTATTTTTTAATATAATAAAGGTGTCGCAAAAAAACGCACTGCATTTTTTACTTCATATATGCACATTGAAGAAAAAATTAAAAGATTTTATTTGTAATCCAGCTAAAACAAAATAATTTTTTT
>SICJ01000011.1 GCA_009691505.1 Candidatus Parcubacteria bacterium
ATGCTATATATATAACTTTTTTCATCTTTTCTTTATAATTACTTAAATAATAATCAATACATAAAACCTTACCATAATTATACTATACAAAATCAAATTAAAACAATACGAACTGTTAATAACAGGTTTCGTGATTTCCTAGAAAATCAGCCCAGTGCAAACTGTCATCTCTCTGATTTTGACAACCACCGTCTGAGTCTAATCCTCCTCTCCTGGAGTATATGACGCTCCGCCACCACCTCCTCCTGAGTAAGAGCTCTCAAAACTTACATCTCTACCACTACCACTACCACTACCGAAACCCCCGCTGTTCACCAAACCGAGGTTTGAGCCTATATAAAATATTATTCCCCAAATAGAGAACAATGTAAAAATAGCAATCATACCCCAAAACATTATTCTTTTACCCTCTTCGCGTCCTTTATCATCGCCAGTATAAAGCACAAATCTCCCCAATCCCCAGAAAAACACTATGAGCGCTATTCCTGCGACGATAGGAATAAGTGATGCGATTACACCATATATAGCAGAAATGAGCTCAAAGGAATTATCTATACTCGCATAAATAACTTGTGGCGCAAAAAAAGTAAGTAAAAAAAGAGTGTATTTCATATATTTGTGGGTAAACGAGGAACCCCTCCATATCCATTAAAATCGCTTGCAAAAAAGCTGATAATACCTGCGATAGAAAACATAACGAAAAGAGCTACTACGCCCCAAAACAAAATATGTTTTGCTTCTTCACGAACTTTTTCATTACCTGCATTGGCGATAAATTTTACAACCCCCCAAGCAAAAACAAGGAGAGCTAAAGCTGTGAGAAGTGGTATCACATACGACACTAAACTTTTAAGAATACAAATAATATCAGCGAATGTTTGAGGGGTGCCAGCACAAAAAGCTCTCGGAGTGGCTTGCATTGTCCCTGGTGCTGGCTCCACATAAACAGCTGATGCCACAGGATAAAAACTAAAAAAACACATCAGCATTGTTGTGGAGATAAGAATTTTATTAAAATATATTTTCATAAAATTTAGCGAAAATTAAAAGAAGAAGACCCAGTGATACTTGGTGGACATAAATCAGGAATTCTGTTTCCAGATATCTGACAAAGCGTACCTTGTATTGCAGTTGCTATTGTGAGCGCACCAAGGAGTACCGCGGCACCGATAACAGCGTGGCGTAAAGCAAGTTTTGCTACTTTAAGTTCTTCTTCATTTCCTCTTGATTTTACAAACAAAAACCCAGCATAAATGATGTAGAATACCACAACTATCGCGGCTATCGGCATAATAATTTTACTGAACACATAAAACACGAAACCATATAAGGTGTTTGTGGAAGAATCGGCTTTAAATGGGTTTGGGAATGTATTAGTAGTATTATTGGAAGAGGAGTTAGAGCTGTCGGTACTATTTATGGCTAGGAGAGGTGCGCTGTTATTAGAAAAATTGGGTGTACTGTTATTAGAAGAATTATCTGGGCCTGGTGGGGTATAAGGATCTAAAACAGCAGATTGATATGTGCCTTTACGATAAACAGCTTCATCCATATTAATAGCCGCATTTGCAAAAAAACTAAAAACAAAAAAAGACATCACAACCAAACACGTTACTTTGAAAAGTTTCATACTTATATTATATTTTTTTTGTATCATAAAATCAACTAGCTTATTTTAGTAATGAAAAATCTGTCTTTAAAAGCGACGTAAGGGTGTATACAATAAGCCACGCAGTAATCACAAACAAAAAACCCGTGAGCACTTGCCAAAAAATCTTTTTGGCTTTTTTTGCCTGCTCTTCACTTCCGCCGGAAGATAGATACAAGAATCCAGCCCAAGCAAAAGATATCGCCGCAAGAGGAATTGAGAGTAACACTAAATATTTTATTAAGTTCATACCCAGCGCGAGTAAATCGTTGAAGTCACACTGCTCTGTGTCACCGGGTTTATTACCACACGGGACAAGACCGGCTTTTGTTTTTAATGTGCCTGGCTGTATTTCAGCCGACGCTACAAAAGGCATAGCGCTCACAGAAAAAATCATAAAAAGAAAAAGTGTTGCGGTGCCAATTTTAAGAGAGTTCTTCATAATTTTATTTCATGTTTTTAAATAATAGATTTAATTCTGAATCTGCCCGCGACACAGACTCATTTACATTACTTCTACCACCTGTCACTGATTCTATCATTTTTTTAAAGATAGCGTCTGTGTCTGTTTTGCTTGGTTGTAGCCACGCGCGAGACTGTATGGCACTATCGTAAAAGACAGACAAATAGTCGTCTGTGGGGCGAATAGAGAGCAAATCCCTACGTACTGGTGGAAGGCGTGTGATTTGGGTAAGTCTGGCTATTGATGGATTGCCTGCCAAAAGTATAGCTGCTCCGATAGCAGAGTTAATATTCCTTGAGGCTTTTGGTATAGCAAGAGCATACATTCTTCCGAAGGTTATTTTTTGGGAAGTTGTGGTAGATTGGGGAATTTTTGCCACATCAAAATTTAAATTTGGATTTTTGTCGGTAATTTGTTTTATTTCTGACGCATATCCAAAATACATTGCGAGGTTGCCAAAAATAAAGAAATCTTTTGATGCTGGTAAAGAACGGTTCCATGAATAAAATGGTTTTACTGGGTTTGTAAACTCTGTGTAAAAACTTAGCGCAAGCGTCGCGGGTAATGTAGGAGCATCAAATTTGTTTAAAAGTGCACTTTGGATTTCATTGTTTCCAAATGTGGAAATGAGTCCCCCAGCTTGCATTATGAGTAGACTAAATAAATCTGTCGCGTGCGACACGTTTGTATATTCTCCTAAAGCTACGATGCTCTGTGTGACGTTTAGAGAACCATCTTTTATTGTGAGTTTTGACGCTATGTCATAAAATTCACTCCAGAGTTTTGGTGGCACACTTATGCCTGCATTTGAAAAAATATCTCTATTCCAATACATAACCATAGGATCTACTATAAATGGAAGACCGAGCACTCCCTCTGCACTAAGATACAATTCCCCTTCTTCTATAAAAGCATCTTTAAAACTACGCACGGATACCACGGTGTCTGGTATTGGAAATATTTTACTTTTGTGTTTTAAAATAGCGTCCTGCGATAAAAAGAAAAGGTCTGGACCACTCTGTGAAGCAAGAGCCTCCACAAAATCGTTGTCAAAAGTTTTTTCACTTTTTTGAACATAGTCTACTTTTATTGTGAGATTATCTTTTAGTCCTGCTGGCTCTATAAGTAATGAAAAATCTACAGGAGAAATAAAACCCCACACTGTAACCGTCACAACATTTTGAGTTTTACTAAATTTACCCGAAGCAAATATCAAAACGCCAAAAAATATGAAAGCCCCAAAGACGACCATGAGTATTAATTGAAATTTACTTAAATCTTTCATGAAATTATTTTTTACTAAAAACTATACCGTAATGGTGTGCACCTGCGATAAACTCTTTTTCTATAATAAAATCTGAAGCGAAAAGTGCCTTGCAATCTGCGAGAGAAAAAACGGACGACTGCTGTGGTCCTAAACCACCAAAAGAATCTGTCCAATCTATTACAAAAAGTTTTCCGCCCACTTTTAAAATCCTTTTTACTTCCGCACAAAAACCTTTTCTATCTTCAAGTTGAAATAAAATATTGCTTGCGATGGCACCATCTACACAGCTAGCTTTAATCTTTGTACCGTTTAATTTTTCTATATCTCCCCAAATCACTTCAATGTTTTGATGATGGTTTTTATTTGCCTCGTTTTTTATGTGTGTCAAAAGCTCTTTTTGGACGTCCACGGCGTAGACTTTGCCGAGGTCACCTACGGCTGTGGCTGTAAGTGCAGTATAAAAACCAGAGCCAGCACCCAAATCGGCAATTATCATGCCAGAGTGCAAAGCAAACTGTTCAATATTTTTTTTAGGGTCAGAAAACATCCGTGCTTATAATTATAGCGGAAAAGTGACCAGAATGACACGGCTTTATTGTGTATAACCTAGTGACGGAAAATAAATAGAAAAAATAAAAACAAAAAGACCTCAAAAAGGGGGTCGCGAGGCTGTCGAGCCGAGCGTTTCAGGATTTTTTACGCTTCAAAAAATCCGTACCCTTTTTGAGGTCTTTTTGTTTTTTCTATTTATTCTCTCGTTGGGGTTACAAACAAATCAGCGATGCGATTTTGTCACCTTCCCTAAGTTTCATAATACGCACTCCTTGTGTTTGTCTACCTAGACTTGGAATTTCTTTTATATCCACACGAATCACCTGACTTTTTTGAGACATTGATACCACTTCTGTTTCTTCCTCTGTCACAATCTGCGAACAAATAATTTCGCCAGTTTTTGGAGTTACTTTTGCAGTTTTAATACCAGAGCCACCACGATTTTGAATTTTATATTCTTCTATAGATGTCTTTTTACCGTAACCGTTTGCACTTATCACAAGAAGCTCGGCGTTTTTCGCAGAGCCTTTCACGACTTGTGCAGTAATGACCTTGTCCCCTTTTCCGAGTTTCATTGCACGCACACCAGAAGCAGAGCGTCCCATTTCACGAATATCGGATTCTTTAAAACGAATAGACTGCCCTTTTGCGGTCGCTATCACAACGCTGTCGCCTTTTGTCACAAAAGACACAGACACGAGCTTGTCGCCAGTCTTTAGAGAAATAGCGATGAGCCCACTGCGACGCACTTCATGGAAATTTTCTGCTTTTACTTTTTTCGCAACGCCGTTTTCTGTGACCATCAAAAGTGAAAGCTCAGCAGCAGCTTTTGTTTCTTTTGGCATCGCAAGGACAGACGTCACTCTTTCAGAATCACCGAGAGAAATATAATTGATGAGCGATTTGCCTTTTGTGGCACGACGACCTTCTGGTAATTCATACATTTTTATTTGATAAGCTTTTCCACTATCAGAAAAAAATAGCATATCGCTGTGTGTACTTGCAGTCAGAAGCATAGAAACGAAATCTTCTTCTTTTGTGTCTAAATCTACAACGCCGACGCCACCACGTTTTTGCAGACGAAATTCGTCTGGAGATGTGCGCTTGACGTATCCACCTGAAGTAAGCACGAGGGCATTTTCTTCGTCTGGGATAAGGTCTTCTAAAGAAATCACTTTTGCGCCACCTTTCATTACAGCTGTGCGTCTGTCATCACCGTATTTTTCGGCGATTTCTTTGAGCTCGGTTTTTATAATATCCAAAATCATCTTTGGTTTTGAAAGAATTTCTTTTAATTTCTCAATAAGAGCTTGCAATATTTTTATCTCGTCTTCAATTTTTTTACGTTCAAGCCCTGCAAGACGAGAAAGTTTCATTTCCAAAATAGCTGTCGCCTGAAGGTCAGAAAATTTGAATTCTTTTTTGAGACTCGCGTGTGCTTCCTGCACGTCTTTTGCCGCGCGGATGAGCTTTATTATTTTATCTATATGATCAAGTGCTTTTTTGAGACCGAGTAAAATGTGCTCGCGTTCCTGTGCTTTTCGTAGGTCGTATTCTGTACGACGTCGCACGACAATCTGACGGTGGGAAATAAACTCAGAAAGAAAAGTTTTGAGCGAAAGTGTCTGAGGAACGCCATCTACGAGCGCGACGAGATTGAAATGAAAAGCATCTTCAAGAGCCGTGTTTTTATAAAGAGAATTTAGGATTTTTTGTGGATAAGTGCCATTTTTTAAATCAATCACGATACGAATATCTTTTGTAGATTCGTCGCGAATACCTTTTATACCTTCTATCTTTTTGTCGCGTACGAGGTCGGCGATACGGATGATCAAATCGGCTTTTATAACACGATAAGGAATAGAAGTAATGATAATCTGAAATGTGCCAGATTTTGATTCTACTATTTCAGCAACACCACGAGTCACAACGCCACCACGACCAGTCGCATAAGCGTGGTGAATATCTTTTTTATTAAAAATTACTCCGCCAAGAGGAAAATCTGGACCTTGAATAAACTCCAGCAAGTCCTCTGTCGTCGCTTCTTTATTTTCTATTAAATGAATAGTTGCGGAAACAACCTCACGAAGATTGTGTGGAGGAATATTTGTCGCCATTCCGACAGCAATACCGAGTGTGCCGTTTAAAAGTAAGTTTGGAACGGCGGACGGTAGCACAACTGGCTCTTTTTTTGTGCCGTCATAGTTTGGACGAAAATCAACAGTGTCTTTTTCAATGTCGCGCAACAGCTCGCTCGCAAGTCGTGCCATCTTTACTTCGGTATATCTATAAGCTGCGGCTCCGTCACCGTCAATGGAACCAAAATTTCCTTGTCCGAGAATTAGCGGATACCTAAAACTAAAATCCTGCGCCATTTTTACCATCGCATCGTACACAGAAATATCGCCGTGTGGATGATAGTTTCCAAGCACATCTCCAACCACCGTCGCAGATTTTCTAGTTTTTGCGGAAGCAGTCAAACCCTTTTCGTTCATTGAAAAAAGGATGCGCCGATGCACAGGTTTTAAGCCGTCACGAATATCAGGTAAAGCACGCGAAGTAATGACGGACATCGCATAATCCAAATACGAATCCTTCATTTCTAGCGTAATTTCACGAGGTAAAACGACGCCTCCTGAAGCGTCTTCTTGAACCATCTTTTTTACATCCCTTTCCGCCATATATTTTCTATTGTAGCACTATTATTGGTTAATTAAAACATTTAAATTAGACATTTCTCCCTTAAAATCTGCCACAACACCTTTAATCCCTTCAAAACTACTAGCTAAATTTTCATTCAGAGATTGAAACGGTGAAGACGTGTTTTCTTTAATTGCAACGACATCATCTGAAACGCTGAAAAAGTGCACAGAAAGCCAAACGCCAAAAATAATTGCGACAATAAAAAAAGATGTGAAAAATGCAATAGCCTGTTTCTTTTGCTCTGGTTGCGTTTTTAGTTTTTCAATAAAATTAAACATTGGATTTAAGAACGACAATGTCCCCTTCTTTTCCTTCCAAATCTTTTCTTTTTATCGTTAGTTTTTCCAACGCTTCGTTTCCGTCTTCCCCACCTTCTTTTAAAAAAGTTTTGAGTGCGTTTTTATCGCCGACATCGCCGTAGTGCATTGGAATGATAAGTTTTGGTTCTAGTTTTACTGCGAGTTTATACGCGTGCGCAGGATCTAGTACACCTTCGCCACCAATCGGCACAAATAAAATATCTATTTCGTCTAGTGCTTCAAGAATTTCATTTGAAATTTCGTTTGTGGAAAGTGCGCCGAGAAAACATAGATTGATACCTTCAAGCGATACGGTAAAAATAGTATTGATGAGTGGCTTGCCCCCGTATTCACTAGATGACTCAAAACCTTTTATAAAAACTTCTTTTATTTCAAATTCGCCCGGACCAGAAACAACGAAAGGAAGACGATCTCCGCGTGAAGCCATATCAAAGCCGTTGAAGTCTTTGTGATTTGTGCTTGAAAGCGCGATGTCTGCACCATATTTTATAGATTTAAATTTTGAATCCTTGGAAATAGGATTGTAAGCGATGATAATATCGCCAAACTGTATTTTAAAAGACTCTAGGCCTTGATATGAAATAATCATGATTATGGATTATAGCACAGCGGTCGCAGAGTGCGAAAGTGGTTTTGTTTGTGGAAAAAGAAAAACCCCAGTGCTTCGGAGAAGCGCTGGGGTGGGTTGGTCGTGTTCAAACTAGAAATTGCGACTCACCTTCGCCTCAACCTAATTTGTCCTGGGGAAGGAAGTGTCAGTCCAACCTGTGCGACGGGGACGTAGTTGAGACCATTCTGACACCCACTTCCGTCATTCGGCACAGGGTTTTCTCCTTTTCTTGATCTCTCCCAAATAGGAGATGAGGCACTCAAGCCCGAAAAATTATCTACTTGACGGTTGTTCTGTTGCCTTTTTCGTTTTTGCGGGTTTTTGTCCTTCAAAGTTTCACCTCCATGTGTTTTTTACCGAAAACGATCGGCAACGACTTGTCTCAGTTTGAGACGAGCTTTTTAGACCCTCATTATAATCATAAGGCTCAAAAAGCTCATTTCAAACAACGATTCCACATCAAAGAACTACTATTCCATTATAGTGGATAAGTATCTATCTGTCAATGGTAGATAATTATAGACAAACCCCCCTTTTAATGTATACTCTCCTTTATGTCTGGTGTGTGCTTTGGCTCGGTTTCGGCGAGCGAGCTCACACTTTTAGGTGAGAAAAGACATTAAACTAGGCTTGCTTCTCACAGGTAAGCACATTATTAAACGCTTGCGGTTAAACTTGCAAAAATGCGAATTCGCAAAAACGAGCCCGCGGTAAAACAAAATGTTTACAAAATTAAAAAAAGAAAAGAAAGTTGATTTAGAAGTGCTAGAAAACGGAGACACGGATACACAATACGCAGAAAAAGAATCGGGAGTAAAAAAGGACTCGCCGATGAATAAAATCCTAAACGATACAAAAAATCCGCCGAGCGAGGGCGATCTTATAGAAGGTCTCGTGATTGCGATTGAAAAAAGTGCGGTGTATGTAAATATTCCACCTTTCGGAACAGGAATTATTTTCGGAAAAGAATACATAAACGCTCGCGATATAATTAAAAAAATAAATATCGGCGACAATGTTGCTGGAAAAGTTGTAACTCTTGAAAACAAAGATGGTTACATTGAAATTTCTCTAAAAGAAGCTAGGCAAGCACTCATTTGGAGTGAAGCGGAGCTTGCGATTGTAAATAAAACAATTTACGAAATCCCAGTTCTTGAAGCAAACAAAGGCGGACTTATACTTTCATGGCAAGGTATCGATGGATTTTTGCCGGCTTCTCAGCTTAAGACAGAGCACTATCCTCGCGTTACAGACGGCGACAAAGATAAAATATTAGAAGAGCTCAAAAAACTTATTGGACAAAAAATAGCGGTTGCGATAATCGGTGCAGTGCCAAAAGAAGGCAAGCTTATTTTCTCTGAAAAAAGTCTTGAAACAAAAGCGAAAGAAAAAATCGTCGGCAAATACGCTGTCGGCGAAGATGTAATGGGTGAAGTAACTGGCGTTGTGGATTTTGGTGTCTTTATGAAACTTGAAGAGGGTCTTGAAGGACTCGTTCATATTTCAGAAATAGATTGGACCCTCGTAGAAAATCCGAAAACACTTTTCAAAATTGGCGACAAATTGAAAGTAAAAATTATTGAAATAAAAGACGGAAAAATTTCTCTTTCAATAAAGGCGCTCAAAACTAATCCTTGGAAAGAAGGTGAGAAGAAATACAAAAAAGACGATATCGTGCAGGGCGTTGTAATAAAGTTCAACAAACACGGTGCGCTCGCAAGTATTGAAGAAGGTATTGCTGGACTTGTACACATTTCAGAGTTTGGTAGTGAAGTAAAATTGCGAGAAAAACTTTCTCTCGGAAAAATCTACACTTTCAAGATTACGCTTTTTGATTCTAAAGAGCAAAAAATGGCGTTGTCGTTTGTGGGAGAAAAATAGAAATAAAATAAAAACAAAAAGACCTCAAAAAGGGGGTCGCGAGCGCGTCGGCGCGAGCGTTTCAGGATTTTTTAAGCTTAAAAAATCCGTACCCTTTTTGAGGTCTTTTTGTTTTTGTTTATCTCTATTTATTCCTATAAAACTCAATCGTCTTTTCTAGTCCTTCATCAAAATCAATCGTCGCCTCATAACCCAAAAGTCTTTTTGCTTTTGAAATGTCTCCTAAAGAATGCACCACAACTCCTTTTCTCTCTGGTTCATAAACAGGAGTAATGTTTGTGTCTAAAACTTTATTTATTTTTTCTACGAGCTGATTTAAAGAAATCGCAACACCGCAAGCCACATTTATTACTTCTCCCGCACATTCTTTTGAGGCGGTGCATGCGCGCAAACATGCATCCACATTATTATCTACAAAAGTAAAATCACGAGATGTTTTTCCATCGCCAAAAATTGTTGGTGCCTCACCTTTCAACATTTTTTTAATAAACAAAGGAATAACTGCAGAATATACAGACTCTGGATCTTGGTTTGGTCCAAAAACATTAAAATATCGCAGACACACGGTTTCAAGTCCAAAAAGTGTAAAGAAGTTTTGACAATATAGCTCACTTGCCAATTTTTGTATCGCGTAAGGAGATTTTGGCGCAACGGGCATAGACTCTTCTTTCGGCATTACAGGCGAATCTCCATAAGCAGAAGATGAATCTGCGTAGATAAATCTTTTTACGTTGGCGTCTTTTGAAGCTACAAGCATGTTTAATGTGCCGAGAATATTTGCGTTGTTTGTCCCTATTGGGTCATCTATAGAACGTGAAACAGAAGGAATAGCTCCTTGATGAAGGACATAATCTACGCCTTCCACAGCTTTTTTCGCGACTTCTAAATCACTGAAATCTCCTTCAATAATTTCTATTTTGCTCAAAAATGGCGCAAGGTTTTCTCTCTTCCCAGTAGAAAAATCATCAAGCACTCGCACGGTTTCACCTTTTTCTACCAGTTTTTTTACTATGTTTGAGCCAATAAATCCCGCCCCACCAGTGACTAAATATTTTGCCATTTTTTATTTATTTATTTTAAATTAAATTATTATATTCCATTAAACTCCCCCATGGCTTTTTCGCGAGCGATACGTGTGCCTTTTGCAGACGCTCCGAGAGAAACAATCATCGCTATCACCTCGCCTACACGTTTCGCCACTTTTTTTATTTCTGCCATCTCCGCGTCTTTAAATTTTCCTAAAATAAAATCTCCGACGATCGCATCGCCTGAAGGTTTTTTTATTTTACCAGTCGGAGTTTTTGGAGAAATTCCTACGCGAATACGCACAAATGCTTCTGTTTTCACTGCGCGAATAATAGACTCTATCCCTTTGTGTCCGCCAGAGCTTCTGTTGAAAGAAATTTTAAATCGCCCGACAGGCAAATCTAAATCATCATAAACCACGACAAGTTGCTCGGCTTTTTTTGGATTGGTCACGAGCGGTGCGACGCTTTGCCCAGATTTGTTCATAAAAGTTTCAGGCAAAATAAAACGCACTTTCTCCTTTCCGATTTTTCCGTCCGATATCAAAGCGCGCGTTTTTTTGTCTGCCTCCCACTGTGGAAAATCAAAAGTTTTTGCTACTGACTCAAGTATTATTCTCCCCGTGTTGTGACGAGTCTCTTTGTATTCTTCTCCTGGATTTCCTAGTCCTACTACAATATACATGTGTTTTTCATAAAGAAATTATATATAAAAACTAGCACAAAAACATTGTAACATAACCACAACACAAAAATCTCTTGTATGAGAGAATAGTTTGGAATATAATTTTCTAAGTCATGAATGAAAATCTCTCCACAAACACGACGACCGAACAACCACAAAGCAAAAAAGGTGTCAGTTTTTTTATGGAAATTTTAAAATTTGCCATAATCGCCACCGTTATTGTCGTCCCGCTTAGACTTTATATAGCACAACCGTTTGTGGTGAGCGGTGCATCTATGGATCCCACTTTTGAGACTGGAGAATATCTCATAGTAGACCAGCTCACCTATAATTTTGAAGCGCCGAAGCGCGAGTCTGTAATTGTTTTTAGATATCCAAACGACACGACAAAGTTTTTTATTAAACGCATCATTGGTCTGCCGGGAGAAACTGTGGAAATGCACGGAACGCAAGTGACGATAAAAAATGCAGAGAATCCAAAAGGTATCATATTAAACGAAAAATACGTTGCTGTAAAAAATGAAAAAACAGACAACTTTTCTGTGACGCTTGACAGTGATGAATACTTTGTGATGGGTGACAACCGAAATGGAAGCTCGGATTCTAGAATTTGGGGGCCCGTAAAAATGAGTCTTATTATGGGTAGGCCCGCTGTGCGTCTTTTGCCTTTGAGTAGAATTAGTTTTTTTCCTGGAAACGCACAAGAGGAATTTTAAATCAATACCAAAATGCAAATAGGAATAAAACCACCTGTTGAAAAATATAAAAAAATAAACGACTCGGCATATGCGCTTCGCGAGCTAGATAAAATAGCTGAAATCGCTTCGTTTTTTGGTTTTCTACCAATCAAAACGCCGAAAATAATAAAAGAAGATATTTTCAAAGCGTCTGTTTTTAGAAATGGTGATTTGAAAAATTTGCGAGATGAAGATTACATCATTCCAGAACCAGAAGAAAAAATTGCTATTTTGCGTACATATATAGAGCACAACATGCAGGCTCTTCCCCATCCGCTCATGCTCTACTATAAAAAACCGCTCGCGCGACTAAGCGAAAAAAAGAAAAGTCATCTATATCAGTGTGGGCTGGATATTATTGGTACGGGAAATAGTGTCGCTGAAGCGCTCGTCATAAAAACTCTTCTTGCGATACTTTCAGAGCAAAAATTTGATGGAATGATCGTAGAAATAAATACTTCTGGTGACAAAGATTCCATCGCGCGTTTTGAGCGAGAGATGAGTTCATATGTCAGAAAAAATATTGCTAATTTTCCTGCTGACCTAAAACCGCTTTTTAAAAAAGATGTACTAGAGCTTTTACGATGCACAGACGAAAGATGTAAAGAGCTTCGAGAACGTGCACCAAAACCGATGAGTTTTCTCTCCGAGCAAGACATTCAACATTTCAAAGAAGTGCTTGAATATCTAGAAACCCTAAAAATTCCATATAAAATAAATGAAAATCTTATCGGCGACAAGACATATTGTTCGCAGACTATTTTTGAGATCAGAGGAAATGTTGGCGTAACAAAAGAGCAAGAAAACATTCTGCTTGCGAGTGGTTGTCGGCACAATTACTTCACAAAAAAAATCGGCTTCAAAAAAGACATTCCGATAATGAGCGCGACGGTTTGTTTTAAAAAGGTTCCAGACAGTGTTTACAAAATCACGATAGAAAAAATAAAACGCCCAAAATTTTATTTTATTCAGCTCGGTTTTCGCGCAAGACTGAAAAGCTTAAGTATTATAGACAACCTCCGCAAGGCTCACATACCTGTTTATCATTCCCTCACAAAAGATAAGTTTGAAAATCAATTAAATACCGCTAAAAATTTAAAACTTTCACACCTCATCATTGTTGGACAAAAAGAAGCTCTAGAGGACACAGTAGTAATACGCCACATGGACACTCGCGCCCAAGATACTATAAATTTAGATGACCTTTCTCACTATTTGCAGAAGTTGAAGTAACATGCTATTATCTTCTCCACTATGGCAGTAAATATAGAAGTAGAAAAAAATGCTAACGAAAATGCGGTAAACCTTATAAAGCGGTTTACACGGCGTGTCCAGGGGTCTGGGATTCTTCCTCGTGTTCGCTCTATCAGATATACAGAAAGACAGCCTTCAAAATACGTAAAAAAGAAACGTGCTTTAAAATCTATTCAAAATAAAGAAAAAATCACCGAGCTTATCAAAATGGGAAAAATGGTGGAAAAAGTGGGCGGACGAAAATAAGAAAATAAAAAATGGTTTCAATCGTAAACAAGACAAAAGGCAAGCTTCCCCGCTTGCCTTTTGAGCAAATGAAAGATTTTGTTTTGGGAAAAAAATATAATCTCAGTCTTGTATTTGTCTCAAAAAAAACTTCTCAAAAACTCAATCTCATGTATCGCGGAAAAAATTCGCCGACCGACATCTTGAGTTTTCCTTTAGAAAAAAAGGGGGGGGAAATAGTCATAAATCCTGACTCAGCAAAAGCAAAAGCTGTCGCGCACGACCGCACTTACCAAAATTATATCGGATTTTTATTTATACACGGACTCTGCCATTTAAAGGGTTTTGACCATGGCAATGCGATGGATAAAGCTGAAGTGAAAATAAGAAAAGTTTTTAAGATTTAAGCATAAAAGCAGAGTTGGAGAAAAAAATAAGAAGTGCGTTTGGAAAGACTCGCACAGGCGAGGGCGGCGCCAAGCGGAGCAGAAATCGTAGCAACGATTTACGCGTGCTTCCCAAACGCACTTCTTATTTTTTATTTATTTATTATGTTATAATTTCCCCATATGACCCGCAACATCGCAGTTGGAATAGACATTGGAACCTACCAAGTAAAGGTGGCTGTTGCAGAGCAGATAAAAGGTGTAAATGGTGATGAGCCAAAAATAATTGGTGCTGGTATTTCCGAATCTCGTGGCCTACGTCACGGATACATTATAAACGGCACTGATGTTGTAAAAAGTATTCGCCAAGCAATCGCTCAAGCAGAAAAAACTTCCGGACAAAAAATCCGCCGTGCATTTTTATCTGTTGGAGGAATAGGACTTTCTGGAATCACTTCTATCGGCACAGTCGTCATATCTCGCGCGGACAGTGAAATCACAGAGCTTGACCTTGCAAAAGTTTTAGAAAGTTGTGAAAAAGAAATTCCGCCATCACTTATTTTAAATAGAAAAATGATTATCGTGGTGCCAGTACAATACAAGCTTGACGGAAAAATAGTTCTCGGCCGACCTCTCGGCATGAAAGGTACAAAACTTGAATTAAAAGCACTCTGTGTCACATGTCTTGAACAACATTTAAATGATCTAATACAAGCAATAGAAGAAGCGGGTGTAGAGGTAATAGATGTGTGGCCTTCCCCTTTTGCTGCGGGTTTGGTAACCCTAAACAAAACGCAAAAAGTGGCTGGATGTGTGCTTGCAAATATAGGAGCAGAAACGGTTTCCATAGTGGTATATGAAAATAATCTCCCTGTTTCTCTTGAAGTATTCCCAACTGGTTCTACCGACATCACCAACGACATCGCTCTCGGACTAAAGGTGGCGCTAGACGAAGCAGAACACATCAAGCTTGGCGCTGTGACCACGACGACATATCCGCGCAAAAAACTTGAAGAAATAATCAGTGCGCGACTCCAAGATATTTTTGAACTCATTGAAGCGCATCTAAAAAAAATCGGACGCGACGGACTTCTGCCTGCTGGAATAGTGATTACTGGTGGAGGACTTAGTCTTGGTGGCGGAATAGGTAGTATAGATGAGCTTGCTCGTCACGCTCTCCGTTTGCCAGCTCGCATTGCTTCTATTTATTTAGGAGAGGACGGAAAATCAAATATAAAAGATTCGTCGTGGTCTGTGGCATTTGGGCTTTGTGTTTTTGGACTTACGGTAGAAGACACTAGCACGCTTGGACTTGGTATGTTTTGGAAAAAGGTGTGGCGAAAGATTAGGGAGTTCATTACACAGTTCCTTCCTTAATTTTTTAATAAAAAATAGAGCAGTTAAGCACAACATTGTCAATATGTTTTCTTTTCTTGTCTATCTGTTATGATAGTAAAAACAAATTATATTTATGCCACAAATCAAACCGGAAGTAGAAGCATTTGCTAGAATTAAAGTCCTTGGAATTGGAGGGTCTGGAAAAAACGCGATCAATCACATGATAAACACCAAAGTAAAAGGTGTTGAATTTATCGCCGTAAATACTGATGCGCAAGATTTACACAGCACTCTTGCAAAAAAGAAAATTCATATTGGAAAAAATCTTACTCGCGGGCTTGGCACAGGAATGAATCCAGAACTCGGACGACGTGCAGTAGAAGAAACTCAAGAAGAAATTCAAGAAGCACTCAAGGGTGCTGATATGGTTTTCATCGCAGGTGGAATGGGAGGAGGTACTTTTACTGGCGCAGCACCACGCATCGCTCAAATAGCAAAAGAACTCGGCGCGCTCACTGTGGGTGTAGCGACAAAGCCTTTCTTTTTTGAAGGTCAACAAAGAATGCGACTCGCGGAGCAAGGTTTAGAAGAACTCAAAAAATCAGTTGACGCTATTATCATCATTCCCAACGACCGCTTGCTCAATAGTATAGACAAAACGACTACTGCAAAAAATGCTTTCTCAATATGTGATGACGTACTCAAACAAGCCGTAGAGGGCATTTCTGACCTTATTACAACCCCGGGAATCATCAATATAGACTTTGCCGACATCAAAGCAATCATGGAAAATGCTGGTCCAGCCCTCATGGGAATAGGCACAGCGACAGGCGAAAGACGTGCAGAAGAAGCGGCAAAAATGGCTATCAATTCCCCACTTTTAGAAATATCTATGCACGGAGCAAAAGGTGTTCTCTTTTCTATCGCTGGTGGCGACGATCTCACTATGTTTGAAATACAAGACGCAGCAAAAATTATTACAGAATCTGCTGATCCAAATGCACGCATTATTTTTGGAACTGTCTATGATGACAAACTAAAGAAACACGAAATCAAGATTACTGTTATCGCTTCTGGTTTTCCAGAAACAGCTAGTAAAAAAGCTTCCCTATTTCAAACAGGGGAAAAAGAAGAAGTGCCACCTGTAAAAGGAAAAGCTTTTATTGCCCCCGCAACAAAAATCGTAACAGAAGAAAAAGCAAAAGTGGTAGGCGAAGAAGATGACGATTGGGGTGCGGTGCCAGCTTTTCTAAGACGTTCAAAACTAAAATAATTAGGCGATAAAAATAAAATGTACGATTTGGTAATCATAGGTGGAGGTCCAGCTGGCGTTGCCGCTGGTGTATATGCATCACGAAAAAGACTTAAAACTGTCTTTATTACTGCTGACTTTAATAGCCAAAGTGTCGTATCAGAAAATATTCAAAACTGGATAGGTACGGTTTCCATACCAGGTCCACAGCTCGCGGAAGATTTAAAAAAACATTTACTAGCTTATGCTGAAAATGTCGTAACTCTTCGTGAAGGAGAATGGGTAAAAAATGTCGCACAAGAAGGCGAATATTTTAAAGTGACCACAGATAAAGAAACATACGATACAAAAACAGTTCTTATTGCATCAGGAAGTACACGAAGAAAATTAGAAGTTCCAGGTGCAGAAAAATATGATAATAAAGGACTCACATATTGCGCATCGTGTGACGGACCACTTTTTGATGGAAAAGATGTGGTTGTTGTTGGTGGAGGAAATGCGAGTTTTGAAACAGCGGCTCAGCTACTCGCGTATTCAAAAAGCGTTACTCTTTTAAACAGAAGTGCCACACTCAAAGCAGATCCTGTAACTGTAGAAAAAGTTCTCGCACATCAAAATATGCGCACGATATTGAATGCCATTCCTCGCGAAGTAAAAGGCGATAAATTTGTAAATGCAATTGTTTATGAAGATGCCCAGACAAAAGAAATTCACGAGCTAGCGGTCGCGGGAATATTTGTGGAAATAGGACTTATTCCATCTACAAGTTTTGCAAAAGAACTTATCGTAGTAAACAAATTTAATCAAATAGTTGTTGATCCGAAAACACAGCGCGCAAGCGTGGCGGGTATCTGGGCGGCTGGGGACTGCACAGACGGTCTATATCATCAAAACAACATCGCTGCTGGCGATGCGGTAAAAGCGCTAGAAGACATTTATCTATATTTGCACGTTTAGGTTTCGGACTTTAGATTAAAAAGCTCCGATAACGCTCGCAGAATTACGAGGGATTTCTACTTTTTTACTTAAAGAAGTATTAAAATGTAGCAATCCGAGAACGAGTACAATAACCGCTAAAGCACTAATAATCATCGGAGGATGTTGAATTTTTATTTTTATAAATACAGTTAGAATAAGGACACATAATACAAACAAAATTATTGCAATAAAAACATAGTTGGCAACGACCCTTGGTTCAGTAAGTAATTTTACAACTTGCATTTGTGTTTCAGAACCAAGAACTTTTTCT
>SICJ01000012.1 GCA_009691505.1 Candidatus Parcubacteria bacterium
CTCGCCGACGACCGTTCCAAACAAGAAAAACAAGATGACGAAGAGGAGCTTTATTCTATAAAGAATTTTAGTCTTTAGTTTTTTATTTTGTGATTATTTCCCGAGCTTGTGTGGATTATGATTTGGGCAAAACTTGTCTGAGCAACGCTCCGGAATAGTTTTTGTGCCGAGCATCATGAGCGCGGGGCAAGGTCCAGTCTCGCGTGCGTAACTACAAATTTCTCCTGTCGGCCGTGTTTTTATTATATATTTACAATCAGGATAATTGCTACAACTAAAGAATGGACCAAAGCGTCCTTTGCGTTCCATCATAAATCCTTTTTTACAAATAGGGCAAGCGACACCCGTTGAGTTTTGTCGCTCCAGCTCGGCGTCTTTTTTTATAAATTTACATTTTGGATAATTGTTGCAGGCGATAAAGCGTCCAAATTTTCCATCGCGCTCTACGAGCATTCCTTTTTCGCAGGTTGGACATTTTTCGCCAGTTTCTTTTGGACCTTCAAGTTCTTTACCTTCATTTGTGCGGGCGCCTGTGCATTCTGGAAATTTTTCACAGCTCATAAATTTTCCACTTCGTCCAAGCTTGATTATCATCGGTCCACCACACAAAGGGCATTTAAATTCACTCGGCGCTTTTCCAAGGTCGGTTGCTTTTGCGAGTTTTTCTTTTGCTCTTACTTCTTTCGCGAGCGGAGTGTAATAATCTTTGAGCGTTTTTTTGTATTCAGCTTTTCCTTGCGCAATGTCATCTAGCTTATCTTCCATTTCTGCAGTAAAAGAATCGCTGATGTAATCCATAAAATTGGCTTCAAGAAAAGAACTCACAACGTCGCCAGTATCTGTAGGCACGAGAGCTTTGTTTTGTTTTTCTACATAGCCACGGTCAACGATAGTTTTTATAATACTTGCATAAGTAGAAGGTCGGCCAATTCCTCTTTTTTCAAGTTCTTTTACAAGTCCAGCTTCTGAATATCGTCCCGGCGGTTCGGTAGATTTTTCTTCCGTTTTTATTTCAATTAAAGAAAGTGCGTCGCCTGTCGTCATTTTTGGAAGCTCCACATCTTCTTGACGTGCAGCAGGATCGGCAGCGTACCATCCATCAAAAAGAATTCGCGAACCATTTACACTGAAATCGGGGATTGAGTCATCAGTCGCAACTTTTTCAGAATCGTTTATGTTCGCCAAAATTTTTGTGCGAAGTGTGTTTGCATCAGCCATTTGAGAAGCAACGGTTCGGCGCCAGATTAAACGGTAAAGTTTTTTCTGTTCTTCGTTTGAGCCAGCCATTTCATGCGCAAAATGTGTCGGACGAATAGCTTCGTGAGCTTCCTGCGCATTTTTACTTTTCCGCGCGAATGTGCGAATCTGCAAATAATTTTTTCCAAATTTATTTTCTACGAGTCCTGCAATTTGTCCCACAGCCACTTTGCTTAAAGTCGTAGAATCTGTACGCATATATGTAATAAGTCCATCTTCATATAGCTTTTGTGCAATTCCCATAGTTTTTGATGGAGCAAAACCAAGTCGTGAACTCGCCGCTTGCTGAAGTGTTGAAGTAATAAATGGTGGACGCGGTGAGCGTTTTACTTCTGTTTCCTTTATATCTAAAACCTTCCATGCGCCTTTTTTGCCGAGCACGAGAATTTTTTCTACTTCTTTAAAATCTGTTGGCTCTTCTGTGCAAATAAATGGAAGTTTAAATTTTCCGCCACTTGTGTCAGACACGCCACCACCGCCACTCGCGCTGTTCGCACTTTTTCTGCCGAGAGAATTTTCCAAATCCGCCGTAATTATCCAAAACTTATGTGAAATGAATGCGCGGATCTCTCGCTCGCGTTCCATTATTATACGGAGCGCGGGGGATTGTACTCGCCCAGCAGAAAGTCCGTATCTCACTTTTTTCCAAATAATTCCAGACAAATCATAACCCACGAGACGGTCTAACACGCGCCTTGCTTCCTGCGCCTGTTTTAAATTGTCATCAATGTCGCGCGGATGTTGTATCGCTTCCAGCACCGCGTCTTTTGTGATTTCGTGAAAAACTACACGCTGCGGTTTTTTTATTCCAGCCGCCTGCGCAATGTGCCAAGCGATTGCTTCGCCTTCTCGGTCGGGGTCAGTCGCTAGATAAATTTCATCGGCCTTTGCGGCGAGTTTTTTTATTTCCGCGACCACTTTTTCTTTTCCTTTTGAAATTTCATAATGAGGAATAAAACCACCTTCAATATCTATCGCCTTTTTATTATTTTTTGGTAAATCGCGTATGTGACCGACAGATGCTTTCACGGTAAATTTACCATCCAAATATTTTGAAATGGTTTTTGCTTTTGCTGGTGACTCTACGATGAGTAATTTCATGTGACTCAATTATTACTATACTTATTATTTTTTTGCAAATCGCTCGCCCACAACAGTGTCAGCTTTTTGTTTTTTAAATCACCCAAATTTCTCCCATTTTTTCCACGACCAGCTCTTTTATTTCCATCATTACGAGCAGAGCGTTTATTTCTGAAATTGGTTTGTCGAGCCGGATTTCAAGCTCACGAATAAGTGCGTCGCGGGTCATAGGCTCGGTTAGAGTTTCAATCACAGCTCGTTCGTCGCTCGTGCAAAGTGCGAGAGTTTTTTGCCGAAGTATTTCTTTTCTATCAGCGGAATTTCTACCACCACCATCGCTGTTATTTTTTCCATCTTCCTCATCTTCATTTTTTGGCTCAAATCCCAACCCTTCCAAAATATCTTCGCTCGTCCGTACAGGCGTCGCGCCGAGTCGTATCAGCATGTGAGGTCCGTCTGACTTACGCGAAAAAATAGAACCCGGCACAGTGAACACGTCGCGATTGTAATCAGTCGCATATTTTGAAGTAATAAGTGTGCCTGATTTTAGTATCGCTTCTATCACGAGCACCGCGTGCGACATTCCAGCCATGATACGATTTCTTTTTGGAAAACTATATGGCGTCGCGTGGGACATTGGTTCTTCTTCGGAAATAATAGCGCCACCACCTTCAAGAATTTTTTCTGCGAGATGCACATTTGCACGTGGGTAAAGAACTCGCGGATCTAGTCCAGAGCCAGGTATTGCAATCGTGAGCAACCCTGCTTCAAGTGCCGCACGATGGGCGATACCATCAATGCCAAGTGCAAGTCCCGACACTATACATATATTGTATCCCCGCAGACCAAGTATTAGCTTGCGACAAGCCCCCTCGCCGTAGCTGGTAAAAGCCCGTGAGCCGACCACACAAAGAAATTTTGTCTCAAAACCCTCGGCGTCTTTTAGAGGCGGAAGAGTCCCTCTTATATAGAGTTTTTTGGGCGGGTCATTTATCTCCTTCAATAATAGAGGGAAATCTGCGGGCAACATCGTCGCGAGTGGATATTTTTTATCTAAATTAGACATTCAAAAATCTTACTATTTTAGTTATCAAGGAATTATAAAGAAAAGTTAAAGAAATAAAAAAATAAGGAAGTGCACTAAAAAGGGTACGGATTTTTTGAAGCTTAAAAAATCCTGAAGCGCTCGGCTCGACAGCCTCGCGACCCCCTTTTTAATGCACTTCCTTATTTTTTTATTTTTCTAAATTTGTGTTAAAATGACAGAATGTTAGACATCAGATTTATCAGAGACAATAAAGACCTCGTCGCAGAAGCGGCGCGTAAAAAGCACATTGATTTTAGTGTAGACGAGCTCCTCACTATAGACGACAAACGTCGCAAGCTCCTTTTTGTTATTGAAGCGAAAAGAACACAGCAAAATGATTACAACGAAAAAATCACAAATGCCTCTCCAGAAGATCGCACAAAATTTATTGAACAAATGCGCTCACTAAAAGATGAACTCCAAAGAGAAGAAGACGAGCTAAAAGACGTAATGCGAGCGTGGCAGATGTACATGATACAAGTGCCAAACGTGCCAGATATTTCTGTGCCAGAAGGTAAGAGTGATAAAGATAATCTTGAGATCCGTACTTGGGGAAAAATTCCAAAATTTGATTTCAAACCAAAAACTCACACTGAGCTCATGGAAAATCTAGACATGGCGGACTTTGAACGTGGAGCAAAAGTTTCTGGTTTTCGCGGATATTATTTAAAAAATGACGGCGCGCTACTCAACTTTGCATTGTGGCAATTTATCATTGACCACTTCACCACAAAAGGCGGTTTCACTCCGATGATGGTGCCTTCACTTGTGCGTCGCGAGTCACTTCTTGGTACAGGTTTTTTGCCACAAGGTGAAGAAGATTTATATAAAACTCAAGACGGCGAATATTTCGCAGGCACAGGTGAAGCTGGTGCGATGTCGTATTATATGGACGAAACTTTAGATCGCACAAAATTTCCTTTAAAAATGCTTGCATTTTCTCCATGTTTTCGGCGTGAGGCGGGAAGTCACGGTAAAGATGTAAAAGGTCTTTATCGTGTTCATGAATTTTTTAAATTTGAACAAGTGGTGCTTTGCGAAGCCAATCACGAAACGTCTGTCGCATTTCACGAAGAGCTGACTAGAAACGCCGAAGAATTGGTAGAAGCGCTTGGTTTACCTTATCATGTTGTCATAAATTGCGGTGGCGACCTCGGACTTGGACAAGTAAAAAAGTATGATATTGAAACTTGGCGTGCTGGAGAAAATTCATACGGCGAAACTCACTCATCTTCGTATTTCCATGATTTCCAGACTCGTAGACTAAATATTCGCTACAAGGACGTAGATGGGAAAATGAAATTTGCGCATTCTTTGAACAACACAGCGATGGCTTTTCCTCGTATTCTTATTTCAATCATTGAAAACAATCAACAAGAAGACGGCTCAATAATTATTCCTGAAGTCCTACACAAATATATGGGAAAAGGAATTATCAAGAAAAAATAAAGAATAGTTAATGTCAAAACATCGCTCTACTTTGCGTTCACCAGAATTTGCTCGCAAAAAAAGAAATCAGTTTTTGTTAAAACTTTTTTTGACGCTGGTAGTCTTAGCTGTAGTTTTGGTTGTTTCTCTATATCTTTCTCATTTATCTAGTCTGACTATCAATACTATAGAGATAGAAGGAAATGAAGTGATTACTAGCGACGAGCTAGATAAATATGTGCGTGCGGAGATTACTGGCAATTATCTCTGGTTTTTTTCAAAAAGTAATATTTTAATTTACCCTCGCAAGAAAATAGAAAATGATATTTTGCGTGATTTTTCTCGAGTGCAATTTGTAAATGTTTTTTATAAAAGTTTTAAATCTATCGGCGTAACGGTGGAAGAACGCAAACCAAATGCTTTGTGGTGTAAAAGTGATTTGCTAGACGTAGACAGCCTAAAACTTTCCGACGATTGCTATTTTATAAATCAAGATGGGCTTGTTTTTATAAAAGCACCACAATTTTCAGCAAGTGTGTATGTGCGATATTACGGACACATAGCGTCTTCCACCGATCCCGTTTTTGCGCAGTATGTTCCAAATCAGGAGTTTAAAGATATGAGTAATCTGATTGATGAAGTTTCAAAGCTCGGCTTTTTGGTTACGGATGTGATTTTGTTTGATGATGACGGAATGGAGTTGCGTTTGAGTAGTGGTGGAAAAATATTACTGAGTGCTCGCGAAGATTTTTCTGTGACGCTTGAAAATTTTAATTTACTTTTGTCCGACAAAATTACCATACCTAAAGTAGATGATTTTATTGCAAAATTAAATTACGTTGATTTACGTTTTGGTAAAAAACTGTTTTTTAAGTTAAGGTAGTGCTCTATGAAAGATTTTTGGAAAAAACTTAAAGAGGAAAAAATCGCACAAGCAGGTGCTTTGGCGGGAAAAGATGGTGGCGGTTTTGTCCGCCCGATTATTGCTCTCGCGCCCATGGCAAACGTCACTGACGCGGCTTTTCGTCGCATTATTGCAAAATATGGAAAGCCAGATGTAATGTGGACAGAGTTTGTGTCTGCAGACGGGCTTTTTATGGGTGGAAACAAGGCGCTTATGAAAGATCTGATTTTCTCGGCGACGGAGCGACCGATAGTCGCGCAGTTTTTTACGGCAAGGCCTGAGATGATGAAGCGCGCGGCGCAGCTCGCGCGCGAGCTTGGCTTTGACGGTATTGATATCAACATGGGTTGTCCCGACAGAAGTATTGAAAAACAAGGTGCAGGCGCCGCGATGATAAAAAATCCAGCACTCGCTCGCGCCGTTTTGCGTGCAGCAAAAGAAGGTGCGGGTGATTTACCTGTTTCTGTAAAAACAAGAATAGGATTTAATAAAAATGAACTAGACACATGGCTCCCAGAACTTCTTGCGGAAGAGCCAGCGGTTATTACAATTCACGCTCGCACAAGAAAAGAAATGTCAAAAGTGCCAGCAAGATGGGAAGAAGTGAAGCGTGCTGTGGAAATTCGTGACAGATTAAAAAGTAAAACACTTATTTTTGGAAACGGCGACGCACTTGATATTGTCGACGCAGAAAAAAAAGCTCACGAAAGTGGTGCTGATGGCGTAATGCTCGGTCGCGCAATTTTCGGAAACCCATGGCTTTTTGCCCCAGAAAAAATGCCGAGCAAAATCGCAGATAGATTAAAAATAATGGTAGAGCACACCTATTTATTTGAAGAGCTTCTTGGTGAGACTAAAAATTTTGCCATAATGAAGAAACATTACAAGGCTTATGTAAATGGCTGGGATGGTGCAAAAGAGTTGCGAGTACAGCTAATGGAAGCAGAAACCGCAAGTCAAATAGAGGAAATTGTAAAAAGATATATAAATTCTGATATAATTATCACATGACAAAATCTAGCTCAGAAAAAGACGACGCTCAAGGCAACGGTGTACAAGAAGTCGCACTTTACAGAAAATACCGCCCGCAGAAATTTGCTGATGTGATAGGTCAGGAGCATATCGTAAATGTTTTAGAAGGTTCTATTAAACAAGGAAATATTTCTCACGCGTACCTTTTTGCTGGTTCTCGTGGAACAGGTAAAACAAGTATCGCGCGCATTTTTGCAAAAGAAATCGGCACGAGTGCAAACGATCTTTATGAAATAGATGCCGCGTCCAATCGTGGAATAGATGACGTGCGAGAAATCCGCGAGTCTGTGCAGACGCTTCCTTTTGAATCAAAATATAAAGTTTACATTGTGGACGAAGTGCACATGCTTACAAAAGAAGCATTCAACGCACTTCTCAAAACTCTTGAAGAGCCACCGTCGTATGTCGTTTTTATTCTCGCAACGACTGAAATAGAAAAGTTGCCCGAGACCGTCGTGTCACGTTGTCAGACTTTTACTTTTAAAAAGCCGAGTCAGCCGATGTTGAAAAATGATGTTGTGGACGTGGCAAAAAAAGAGGGTTTTGAATTGGACGCTTCGTCTGCAGACCTTATCGCGCTTTTAGGCGACGGTTCTTTCCGTGACACTTTAGGAATTCTTCAGAAAGTTATTAGTTCAGTTGATGTAACAACGGGCGCGCCTACGGGCGCCCGCGCCACCCACACCGCCCAAAAAATCACTCTCGCCGAAGTAGAAGCGATTACTGGCGCTCCGCGTGCGACACTTATAAACGAAATTATTGAAGCGGTTGCTCATAAGGATAAAGAAAAAGCTTTAACTGCGGTGCAAACGGCCGTGAGCGGAAACGTAGACATGACCGTATTTATGAAAATGCTTTTGGAAAAAATGCGCTTCGTGCTTTTACTTCGTTTCGCTCCCGTAATGGAAAAACAAATCTCGTCGCAAGTTTCGCAGGAAGATTTCGCGTGGCTCAAAAAACTAAGCGGGGAGAAGGATATAAATATTTCCTCGTCGGTGTTGCTAGAAATGCTTACGGCTTATGAAAATACAAGCCGAGCTTATATCGCTCATTTACCTCTAGAGATTGCGATTATTTCTGTTTGCTAAGTTGCGCGCTCCGCTTTCGCGTCGCGCGCGTTTAGTTGAAAAATACTCACTTTTGCAGTATTGTATGTTTTATTGGGGGATCGTCTAATGGTAGGACAATAGCCTTTGGAGCTATTTATTTTGGTTCGAATCCAAGTCCCCCAGCCAAAAAATAGAATCGCCGTTTTCGCCAAAATGCGTCGCGTCGCTTTGCGACGCTCCGAATTTTGGCGAAAAAACGAATTTTGAAACTTTGCTGTGTCTCTTGAACGAAATCCGAACTTTTTTCCAACAAAATCCCGATGTGGAATGAGTGGTTTTAAACTTTAATTACCCTTATGATAAATTTTTTTACAAAAGATAAAAAAAGTATTGAACTTATTTTGCTTGAAGAAAAAATCCATGTTGAAGGTCAAGTACCAAAAGAAAAAATCGCCGAGCTTATGGCAAAGCATTTGAAATCATATTTAGGTCCCGACGTAGATGTCACTCGCGACGGCGGATATTTTTATGTTTACTGGTCTCACATTCGCAATTTTTTCTATGTCTACACATACGCTTATGGGCAAATAATCAGCCGAGCTCTTTACGAAAAATGGAAAGCAGACCCTTCTTATGCAAAAAAGATAAAAGAGTTCCTAAGTGCAGGAAGATCTATGAGTCCAGAAAATATTTTTAAAGCAATAGGTATAGACACATCAAAAACTTCTTTTTTTGAAGATGGTTTGAAGGGGATTGAGAGAGATATTGATAGACTAGAAAAACTTACCAGTAAATAATTTTCTCTGTTACCGAATAGTTTCTTTAAACCGAAAATTTACATAAAAAAACACTCCGCCGTGTTAGACGAAGTGGGGCATTTGCCCAGTTTTTTCAAAAAAAGAAAATGTAACAATTCAATACAACAATTCATTTCGCCGAAAAGAACAAATCATGACCGACGGCGACGTGGTGTGCCGACGAGCCCTCCGACACACAGAAGAGCAAAAGCTCCAGGGGCGGGGACGAGGTGGAATGGCGTTGTCACCAACCATCCTGACGACGTGTTTACTGACCAAACGTTGTTAGTAATATTAACAATGACACTGCTACTGATAGGGATTGCTCCCACAGCAAAGACATCCGCACTGAACCATCCATTCAACCAATCTATTTCATTGTGATAGTACAGTCCTGCCAAACTAACGCTTTGCAGGCTTACTAGGGTCTCGGGCACGTAGTTAATTCCATTTACTACGATCATTCCCAGTTGCAAGTAGCTGTTGTTACGCAGTCCTTCCTCCGCAAGGTACTGACACCAAATGTCGTTGGTGGGATTGACCAAGATTGGATCCACAAACACCCCACTGAAAAAAGTGTTTGTGTGGAGAGTGACTTCTCCATTTTCTTGGTTTACTTCGTAAGACGTACTTGACGATACACTTGTGACCACTGCGTCATCTGCGGTCGCCCACCCCCAAGCTTGATTTCCAAGAAACGAGTATCCAGAACCTTGATTGAAATCTGCTCGGGCTTGCGTAGCAAGCCCGAGGGTGCTCAGCGCAACAAAACACACGATAATGAAAAATCCGGAAATGACTTTTTGCATGAAACTCTCCTGTAAAAGAACTCTCTTACCCCAGAATTGGGATAAAAATTAAGGCCAAGACGTTCTCAGCCATTGGTAATGATATAGCATATTCTGTATTTATTGTCAAGCACACACAAAACCATGCTAGTCCAATCAAAAAACTCGGGAATACGCCCCAAAAACTCCTTGTGAAATTTACATTATATAATTTAAATTAATGTTAATATGAATTGATATGAAATTCAGAAAATTCAACCCTAAAACCTACTTCGTTTTTCTTGCCTTGGCGGGCGTTGTTTTTGTTGGTGTTCACGGAAACACCTTTTTGCCAGCGGGTTTTGATCCAGAGCAATTTTCTGCAAACTTAGCGCGAATTTGGATTAAGTCGAGTAATGTAGAACCTGTTTTGTTAAATTATCCTTTTCCCCTTTTGTCTCCGTCAATCACCGTCGCGGAAGGGTTTGAATCTTATGATGGAAACCTAGGAGACATACCAGAAGCACCTCATTGGGCAATAGATTATGTTCAAAAATCTGGAGATAAATTTTTGTCGTTTCCTGTTTTTTCGGCACATGACGGCGTCGTGTTTCAAGGATTTGGAAAAACTTGGGGAAAATTTGTAGTGGTTAGAAAACGTGGTGACTTGAGTGCTAGCAGAAGGATGCAAGGTTATAACACTTTATATTCTCACTTAGATAATATTCCAGAGAGTATTCCATTTATGAATTCCGATATTGATAATAGTGAAGGAATTTTTTTAGTTTCAGGAACTTTTATTGGCGATGCTAGCGTAACGGGTAACACAAAAGGAATTAACCAGCTACATTTTGAATTTCATATTGTAGATACAAAAACCAGTATCACTCTTAGAGCAGACCCTTATGGTGTTTATAAACGTTTAAGTTCTAGACTATATCCACAGCCAGGAAGTTCTCTTTTTGGACTGTCTCATTATTGGTCCAATAATTTTCCACCTTTTGCTACTAAATAAACTTTAACGTAAACGTCTTGCAATATCTCACAGGTTTTCCTATTATAGACCAATGTAAAGGGAGTAGAGCTTGCCCAAAAACCAACAAAATGACCAGCCTAAAAAAAGCCCAAATAGATGTCGTAAAAGAAAACCCAAATTTGCCTATGCAACTTAAATTTGAAGTGTCTTCACCTGAGACAATTAAAAAACTTCTTGCTGTAAAAGACCTCACTTTGCCGACAGAGAATGGCGAGGAGAGAAACATCATCGGTAAAGTTTACGATGAGGTTATAAAAAAATTAACCGAGCACAATTTTCCGAACATCAATGTGGTGCGAGGTGACCCAAATGTTCTCGCGAGTGAAAATTTTGACAGCTTACTTTTTTCCATAGGAAATCCTGGTAGGTCTTCTACTTATACTCGGTATACAGATGAAGACCACGTTTTGCAAACTCACACTTCTGCTTTGATTCCGCAAACATTTAAAAAAATCTCTGCAGACATGAAAGCGCACGAAATTGGTGACAGTGCTGGTGAAAACAACGCGCGCGACTCCCAAAAAATAGACCGCACTACTTTTGTACTTCCGGGTTTGGCATATCGTCGCGACGTAATAGACCCGCGACATCTTGATGTGTTTCATCAGATAGATGTGTGGACTTTACAAGAAAATGCGACGCATGGAAAAGTAAATCGCGAAAATTTACTTGAGCTCGCGCGTACTGTTTTTGAAGCCGCTTGTCCTGATGCAAAAATGATTGTTTTAGAAGCAAAACATCCGTACACGATTGAGGGAATTGAAGTTTACGCGGGTGTAGATGGAAAAGAAATAGAAGTTTTTGAGGCAGGGCTTGCTCATCCAGAAGTTTTGAGAAATTGTGGAATAGATCCAGAAAAATATTCTGGCCTTGCTCTCGGAATGGGAATTGAGCGACTTATAATGGCGCGTAAAAATCTACCAGACATACGATTGATTCGCTCTGTGGATCCACGAGTCACAAAACAAATGACAAATATGGAAGCGTTTAAAAATGTTTCCGACCAGCCAGCGATTTCGCGCGACATGTCTTATGTTGTCGGAAAAAATGATACAGAAGAAGATATTTGCGAAGCGATACGTGAAGCTTTTGGTGATAAGAGCGATTTACTTGAAGAAGTAAAAATAATGGAGCGCACTCCTTTTGAAAAATTGCATCCAAAAGCTGTGGAAAAACTCGGTGCAAGCGAAGGGCAAGACAATGTTTTGGTGCGAATCACTCTGCGTCATCCAGACAAAACTTTGGTCAAAGAAGAAGCGGCGGAACTTTATACAATGGCATATCCAAAACTTCACAAGGGAAGTACGGGAGGTTATGAGGTGAAGTGATAAAAAAATATGGAAAAATTTTCAGTAGAAAAAAGAATTAAAAGTTTTGGATATGCGTGGCGCGGAATTGAGATTTTTTTAAAAACAACACACAATGTGTGGTTGCATGTTTTAATTTTTATCGTTGTAGTGCTCGCAGGTTTTTATTTTAATATCACCCAAATAGAGTGGTTTGCGATTATTTTGTCGGCAGGTGCCGTTTTTGTCGCGGAGGCTTTCAATACTGCAATTGAAATTGATATAGATCTCACTTCTCCAGATTTTCATCCACGAGCGAAAGATACAAAAGACGTCGCTGCTGGCGCAGTACTTATTTCAGCTCTCACAGCTATCGTCATAGGTGTAATCATTTTCTACCCATATCTTTGCACCTTTGTCTAAAATACAGTAATCTGAAATCTATGTCTAAAATCGGCTCTAAAGAAGATACAGTATTTCGCTTTGAAGAAGTGAGTTTTGACTTTGGTCACAACAAGCCTATTTTAGATGAAGCAAATTGCAATGTTCGGCGTGGTTCAAAAATCACAATAATGGGACAAAATGGCGCTGGAAAAAGTACCATTTTTCAACTCATTACAAAAGAGCGTAAACCGTCATCTGGGAAAATTATTATTACAAACGGTATGACTATTGCGACAGCCCACCAAGTGATTCCGCGCAATGAAATGAATCTCTCTGTCCGCGAGTTTTTTCTAAAATCTTTTAGTGACGCTGTGTCTCTAGGTCTGCGTAAAGACATAGGTAAAATTTATGACATTGATCCACAGATAGACGCTGTGCTTGAAGTGGTCAATCTTCATGCTCCACATGATAAAATAGTGAAAACTTTTTCTGGTGGACAGCTCGCGCGGCTGCTTCTCGCAGAGGCACTTATCCAAGACCCAGATATTCTACTTCTTGATGAACCAACCAATAATCTGGATAAAGCGGGGATAGAACACCTCACGGCGTTTCTTGTAGCGTATAAGAAAACTGTCATAGTCATTTCTCACGATGCTGATTTTCTAAATGCTTTTACCGATGGCGTGCTTTATCTCAACGTTTTTACAAAAAAACTTGAGCAATACGTCGGCGACTATTTTAATGTGTCCGAGCAGATAACAGCGCGGGTAGAAAAAGAAAATCGTAAAAATGCACAACTCGCAAAAGAAATTCAAGCAAATAAAGACAAAGCCAACTTCTTTGCCAACAAAGGAGGACAAATGCGCCTTGTTGCACGGCGCATGCGTGACAAAGCCGAGGAGCTTGAAGATGAAATGGTGGACATTCGGCGTGAAGATAAAGTGATTCGTCCTTTCCATATTCCAAATCAGCCAGAAATCGTGGGCGATCTTATGAAAATTTTTTCTTTTTCCACAATAAATCCAAAGACACATAAAAAGCTTAAAAGAAAAACAAACATCGCTTTACGTCGCAATAAACATTTACTTTTGAAAGGCCCAAACGGAATCGGTAAAACAACACTGCTTGAAAATCTAGCAATAGGGTCAGAAGAAGATACTGTTATTTCAGAAGGTGTACGCGTGGGATATTATCGTCAGGATTTTTCTACGCTTGATTTCAATCAGACTGTTTATGACTCGCTTTTATCTGTGATGGACAAACACATAGAAGAAACGATGCGAAGTGTCGCGGCGGGATTTTTGATTACGGGCGATATGATTCGTACAAAAATAGGGGATTTGTCTGAAGGGCAAAAGGGACTCGTGGCTTTTGCTCGACTTGTTTTACAAAAGCCGGGTCTGCTTATTTTAGATGAGCCGACCAATCATATAAACTTTCGTCATCTTCCAGTGATAGCAAAAGCTCTTGATAAATACGAAGGTGCAATGGTGCTTGTGAGTCACGTGCCTGATTTTGTAAAGCAGATACGGATTGATGAGGTGCTGGATTTGGAAAAATAGAGTTAGGCACACAATACAAAAAGTACTGAAAAGGGTACGGATTTTTTGAAGCTTAAAAAATCCTGAAACGCTCGCGCCGACGCGCTCGCGACCCCCTTTTCAGTACTTTTTGTATTGTGTGCCTATTTCTGTTTCGCAGAATCACTACCCGCCACAAAGCCCGTCGTCCAACACAACTGCAAACTATATCCACCAGACGGTCTGTCTATATTTAAAATATCGCCGACTAAATAAAGATTTGGAAAAAGGCGAGACTGCATCGTTTTGAAATCTACTTCGCTAAGCACAACACCACCACTTGTGACGATAGCTTTTTCAAGCCCGAGAAGTTTTTCAACATTTAATTTTAATCCTTTAAGTAAATCAATAAGTTTCAGGCGTTCTTCGCGTGTAATGCTATTGCACGGAGTTTCGCCAGAAATACCCGAAAGTTCTACAATCACAGTCGCGAGAGCAGATGGCACGAGGTCGCCGAGTGAGTTTTTAAATTTTTTATTAGCGTTTTCTTTAAAAATTTCTTGGAGTTTGCTGTTTAGTTGTCCGTGATCAAAATCAGGTAACAAATCAAGCGACACAACGACCTCGCCATATTTCAAAAGCTCACCGATATCATGACTCATATTTAAAATTGCAGGTCCACTAAGTCCGACATGTGTAAAAAGAATTTTTCCACGACCGACATCTTGTTTCACCTCATTTTGAAATGTTGTGATTTTTACATCTTTCAGACTCACCCCCGCTACGCGAGAAATCCATTTATCTTTTACTACTATAGGGACGAGGGAAGGCGTTGGTTCTACTATCGTGTGTCCAATTTTTTTAAGCCAAGTGTAGCCATCACCAGTAGAACCAGTTTCAGGGCGGGAAGTGCCACCAGTTGCTATTACTATGGAGCGACCTACCAGGATTTCTCCGCCGGTTTTGCCACCTTTTATTTTTACGCCGATCAAAACTGAATTTTCTTTCACAATCTCTGTCACCGACGAATTAGAAAGCACGGTCACTCCACCCATTCGCAAATATTCCACAAGCGTGTCCCATACTGACTGTGCACTGTCACTGACAGGGAAAACTCGCCCCTCGTTTTCCACTTTTGTCTGCATTTCGCGTAAATGAAAAAAGTTTAAAGTTTTTTCTACATCCCATTGTGAAAAAGCAGAAAAAAGAAACTTTGCATTATCCGCATATTTTTCTAAAAACCTTCGCACGTCTGGCTGTGCATTTGTAACATTGCATCTACCCCCGCCAGTTATCAAAAGTTTACGTCCTAAAGTGTCATTTTTTTCTAGCAAAACAACTTTTGCGCCACATTCTGCTGCACGTCCAGCCGTCATCATTCCCGCAGGTCCGCCACCGACCACTATCACATCCCAGATATTTTCGTTCATTATAAGGTCTTCTTATTTAAAATCCCAATCCTTTCATAAACACCGCAAGTTCATCTCCTTTCAGCTCGCGATAACTTCCTTTTGGTAGTTTGGCGAGTTCAACATTCATTATTCTCACGCGTTCAATGTCTATTACTTCGTTAAAAAGTGCTACACACATTCGGCGTATCTGATGTTTTTTCCCTTCTGTAATAATGATGCGAAAAAGATTGTCATTGAGAACACGCAAACGACACGGCTTGGTCGTATAACTTTCGCCATCATTTTCTTTGCCACCACCGCCTTCTATTTTTACACCCGCTTCCATTCTCTCTTTAAAATTATTGCGAAGTTTTTCGCGAGTTTTTACTACGTATTCTTTTTCATGAACATAATCTGGATTTAAAAGCTTGTCTGTAATGCGTCCGTCGTTCGTTAAAATCAAAAGCCCGTGTGATTCTTTATCTAGTCGTCCGACAGGAAAAACACCTCTGAGTTTTGTTGCACTGAGCACATCTTGCTCACCACGTTGTGGAGAATGAGTAATGACGCCAACTGGTTTATTGTAAACATAATAAATATATTTTTTTACAAGTCCACCGAGACGCACTTCCACAAGGTCGTCTTCTTTTACTTTGTCACCAAGCACCGCGAGTCGTCCGTTTATAAAAACCTTCTTTTTTGACACGAGCTCATCGCCACCTTTTCGGGTAGCGTATTTACGGAGGGCGAGAAATTTATTGATTCTCATTGGGAAATCTGGTTTTTTTGGCTCATTTTGCGTGGCGGGCATCTTTTGTTTTTTTGGCGCGCCACGTCTTGCATCACGTCTATTTACATTTTTCATAAAGGCACTATAACACACATTTTCCGCATTCGCTTGACTTTTTAGCGACTTTCGGCTATGCTATCCAAGTAAGACATTTCTACTAGAAGAACGTAAGAGTTATCTTTGTTCCATCATAGGGGATTCGAATCTTACGTATTATTCATAAGCCCATAAATTAGAATGGCAAAAAAGTTATATGTTGGTGGTATTTCATACAATACAACTGACCAAGGATTATCAGACGCGTTTGCAAAAGCAGGAGCAGTTGTTTCTGCAGCTATCATTACAGACAAAATGACAGGCCGATCAAAAGGTTTTGGTTTTGTTGAAATGAGTTCAGATGCAGAAGCTGATGCAGCTATTGAAATGTATAACGGTAAAGATCTAGACGGACGAAATCTTACTGTTAACGAAGCTCGACCAAAAGAAGAGCGACCAGCGCGTGGAAACTTTAGGTAATTAATTTTATCTGGAGCAATCATCAAAAGACCGCCCTCGTGGCGGTTTTTTGGTGAGTGATGCAAAGGTATTGAACTTATAGTAAAGTTTGACAAAATAACCGTTTTGTTATATTCTTACGTGATTATGAACCCAAAAGGCTCTACAAAAAAAACACCAGCGAGAAGTGGCTCACCTAGACCACCGTCTCGTTTTGGTCATGCAAGTACTGGCTCTAGCACTAGAGGCTCTCGTCCAGCGCACGGCGGGCATAGTCGTTTTTCTAGTGCAGGACGTTCTCTCGGCTCTAGTGGTCCTAGTCGAGGCGGAAGCTTTGGTGGAAACCGTGGCAATTTTGGTGGCTCTCGTGGTGGAAGTCGTGGAGGCGGAGGTGGACGTGGTCGCGCAGGAATGGGCGAGCGCATTGACGTTTCAAGATTTATAAACAAAACAGTTATTTCTGAAGAAATAGAAGTTTTTAAACCTGAGCACAATTTTACAGATTTCAATATTAACGAACAGCTTAAACGTTCTATTATTATAAAAGGTTACAAAGATCCAACTCCGATTCAAGACCGAGCTATTCCTCATATTTTAAAAGGTGC
>SICJ01000013.1 GCA_009691505.1 Candidatus Parcubacteria bacterium
CTTGCGGTGTCGAATTATCAAAAACTTTTGAAAAATCCGATTTACACAGGGCTAATGCTTTACAATGGCGAAATCCACGAGGGCAAGCATGAACCGAAAAGTTTTTGAAATACAATATGGAATTGGCAAACGAGGAAACAAATGAAGAAAAACTTCATTTGTTCAAAAAAGTCGGTTCGAACTTTTTAATTAAAGATCGAACCGTACTTTTTGAGCCACGCTCTGCGTGGCGAACCCTTTTGGATTCTGAATTCGGCGGGGGGAATGCATTAGTGTCGCGCCTTCGGCGCGACCCCATTTCGGCTCTAAAATCCGATTTCGTTTTTTGGCGGAGGGTAAGGGATTTGAACCCTTGAAGGAGTTTCCCCCTTACCACCTTTCCAAGGTGGCGCACTAGACCACTATGCGAACCCTCCAGTGACAGTAGAATAGCGTGAAATCACCCGACAGGCAAAGAGAAAGTGGATGATCTACGGCTGAACAATTACGCCAGGCTTACATTCTAGAGTACGACCAAGCGCCGTACATTTATTAAAAACACACTTCGCACCACCATATGAGAGAGTTGGATGCTCCTTAGTTAGATCACACATTTTCTTTTCGGCGTCAGTGATTGAGACATCACCGTATTCACAACCATAAGCTTCTACTTTTGGACGATAACTGTTGAAAGCTCCTGATGAACAAAAATAATAAGATATGTTGCAGTCGCTATCAACCGTACAATAAAATTGATTGGCTGGCTGTGTTTTGGTTACTTGTGTTGATGTATTTACTGTTTGTTTTGTGTGTTCTTTTTTGAAATCTAATTTAAATAAAACCGATAACCCTGCGACGAGTAAAAGAATCGCAATCAGAAAAAATACCAAAGTATGATATGTGTTTTTCATATGCTATTTGTTATCCTTCATCCCCCGCAAGATAGCGACACGCTGTGCAACTGGTGGATGAGTCATAAAAAGTCCGCGCAAAAAACTACCGCGACTTTGCGCACTGCGACCAAAAGGATTTGAAATAAATAAATGCGCCGTCGCATTGTTTGCCTTCATCATCGGTCCACCCGAATATGAAGAAATTTTTACAAGCGCATCTGCAAGACCTTTGGGATAACGAGTGAGCAGAGCACCAGAAGCATCAGCGAGAAACTCTCTTTTACGAGAAATCGCAAGTTGCATAATGAGCGCGACTATCGGCGAAAGAATTGCGAGTGTAATACCAATAAGCATTACTATTTGTCCAGCGCCACCTTTTTCATCGCTGTTTCGGCGACCACTGAAAAAAGACATTCGCAAAAACATATCAGAAAGAAGAGTGACGAAACCGACAAGCACGACAATGACAGTAGAAAGCAACATATCTCTATTTCCAATATGTGCAAGCTCGTGCGCAATGACACCTTCAAGCTCGGTGCGGTCAAGTATTTGTAAAAGTCCACTAGTAACAGCGACGACAGCATGTTTGCGATTGCGTCCTGTCGCAAAAGCATTTGGTGCAGGATCTGGGATAATATAGAGACGAGGCATCGGCAAGCCCGCGGTAATAGCGAGATTTTCTACTACATTCCACAAGTCGCGGTGTTCGTCACGCGTCGCTGGCACAGCGCGGTAAAGTTTCAAGACGAGTTTATCAGAAAACCAATATGCACCGACATTCATCAGCACACTAAAGATGACGGCAAAATATAAAATCGCTTGATCGTTGTAAACATAGCTAAACGCAAAACCGAGCGCAATAATCACCACAAAAAACGCCGTCATCAAAAACCACGTTTTTAAAATATTTGAAGTTTGGTGTTTGTAGATGTTCATACTTTTCGATTACCAAACTTTTCAGTGTAGCTTTGGAAGGGGGTCGCGAGCGCGACGGCGCGAGCGTTTCAGGATTTTTTAAGCTTAAAAAATCCGTACCCTTCCAGAGCTATAGTGGAAAGTTTGGTGAACAAAATTAAAATTTAACAACCACTGGCTCTTGTGCCTCGGCACCATCTGGCAAATCAAAAAATTCCATTTTTGAAAACTTAAAAATCCCCGCCACAATCTTGCTTGGAAAAGATTCTACGGAAATGTTGAGGTCGCGGACATTTGTATTGTAAAAACGTCGTGACGCCTGTATTTTATTTTCTGTATCTGAAAGCTCGCGCTGAAGTTCTAGAAAATTGGTATTGGCTTTTAAATCTGGATATGCTTCGGCAATAGCAAATATGCTTTTTAGCGCACCTGAGAGCATATTTTCTGCTTTACCTTTTTCCGCCAAGCTACCACCACCCGCACCTGAGCCAGCGCCCATAGCATCTGCACGAGCTTTTGTAACATTTTCAAAGGCACTACTTTCATGTGTCGCATATCCTTTTACCGTGCTCACGAGATTTGGAATGAGATCGTAACGACGCTTTAGCTGAACTTCTATATCTGACCACGCTTCTTTGACGCGATTTACCAAACGCACGAAAAGATTGTATGTAAAGATGAACCAAAAAACCAAGATGACGACGATTGCGAGGATTATATACATGTTTTTATTATTTTTTATTTTTAATATGTACTTTATTATACCACACCTGACTCACACCCACCCAGTTGCTTTATTTCCCTAAGTTTGTATAATCTTCTAAATGACAGTTATTGCTTCTATACTACCGTACATACAGATTGGGTTATCTATAGTATTGGTCGCTTTGGTACTTTTACAGCGATCAGAAGCCGGCCTCGGCGGTGCTTTTGGTGGAGGTGATGGTTTCAGCTCTGGATTTCACACAAAAAGAGGTTTTGAAAAAACCCTTTTCACTATGACCATCATTGTTGCGATACTTTTTGTAGTTGCTGCATTTCTTTCATTGTTTGTCCGCTAAATAAATTACCTATAGTAAAAATAACTAAAGCGTTTCGCTAGCTTTTCTTTATGACTCCTAGAAATCGGGCAGAAGCCCCTATCTCAAAAAAATTATCTTTTATTGTCAAAACTTTTTCCCTCACCGAAAAAAGTATATTTTTCTTATTTTCCGCGGTCTTTGTTTTCACTGGCCTTTCAATACTTTGGGGAGTGAACACTCATTTTTTAGTAGATGTACCTAGTAGAGGAGGAAGGCTCACCGAAGGCATCGTCGGCTCACCGCGTTACATCAATCCACTTCTAGCAGTATCTGACGCAGACGAAGATGTGACCTCTCTTATTTATTCTGGGCTTCTAAAAGTTTCCCCTGAAGGCAACCTCATAAACGACCTCGCAAAAGATTACAGTATTTCTACTGATGGCTTGGAATATACTTTTACATTAAAAGATGATATATCTTTTCAAGATGGTACAAGTGTGACTGCAAGCGACGTAGAATTTACTGCAAAAAAAGCACAGGACATCGTGCTGAAAAGTCCAAAACGTATCAACTGGGATGGCGTTACTATTCAAAAAATAAACGACAAACAAATAAAATTTATTTTAAAGTATCCGTACTCTCCTTTTATAGAAAACCTAACGATGGGAATATTGCCAGAACATGTTTGGAAAAACCTAGATGCGGACCAATTTTCTGCAAGCCTTTTTAATACAGAACCAATAGGCTCTGGTCCATACAAAGTAAGTAAAATAAAAAGAAACTCTGGTGGCGTGCCTATTTACTACAAGCTTACTTCTTTTAGTGATTACGCTCTCGGTGAGCCATATATAGGAGTGCTTGCTCTAAATTTTTATACAAATGATGATTCTGCTATTGAAGCTTATCAAAATGGCGACATAGAAAGTATTGGTGGCGTATCTCCACAAAAAATAGGTGAAATGATTCGTGGAGAAAGTGTGGTAAAACAAGCATCTTTGCAGAGAGTTTTTGGAATATTTTTTAACCAAAGTCATGCACCGGTTCTTTTAAATAAAGAGGTGCGAACAGCTCTCGCGCTCGTCGTAGACAAAGATAAAATTGTAGCAGATGTACTACAAGGATACGGAACATCTATAGACGGACCACTTCCTTTTAGAGGATATATGGAAACGTCTGCGACCTCAACACTAGATATTCTTACAAACACCGACCGTGCAATAGCACTACTTACAAAAAACGGCTGGAGGCTAAATGATAAAACTGGCATCATGGAAAAGACAGTGAAAAAAGTGACGACAACCTTGTCATTTTCAATATCTACAAGTGACGCACCAGAGCTCAAAGCCACAGCACAGATTTTACAAGATGAATGGGTAAAAATCGGTGCGAAAGTAGACATAAAAGTATTTGAAACAAGCGACCTAAATCAAAATATCATTCGTCCGAGAAAATACGACGCACTACTTTTTGGTGAAATCATCAGACGAGGATTTGACCTCTATCCTTTTTGGCATTCTTCTCAAAGAAATGACCCTGGGCTAAACGTTGCGCTCTATGTAAATAGCAAAGCCGACAAATTGCTAGAAGAAATGCGCACAACAACAGACATAGAAATAAAAAATAATGATTTCAGCAGTTTCGCAAAATTAATCAGTGATGACATTCCCGCGATATTTACTTATTCCCCCAATTTCACATATTTAGTTCCATTAAAAATTCAAAATATAAAACTCGGAAATACTATTACACCAAACGAAAGATTTATGAATATTAACGAGTGGTATGTAGAAACAAATAAGGTATGGAAAATATTTGTAAAAGATAACGAATAAAAAATTAACAAAAACTTAACAACAATTAACAAAAATTAAAAAAAGAATACTAAATATGGAAAACACAATAAAAACAGAAACGCCGAAAGTAAGTAGTGCCCCACAAAGACTCACAGTAACAACCCCACACAGACCTGCGGGTGCTCTAGCTAGTAGAGGACATAGTGGAAGAAGTAGACGACCGATGGGTGGAATGAGACGACCACCGTCACCAAGAATGCAGAAAAAAGTTGAGGATACTATTCCTCCAATAGCAGAAGGTGTTGTGCGTATTATTCCTCTCGGCGGAGTAGAAGAAGTGGGAAAAAATATGACAGCCATAGAATATGGCAACGACATCATCGTGCTTGATATGGGTTTTGGTTTCAGCGAAGAAGATACTCCGGGAGTAGACTACATTTTGCCAAATACAAAATATCTAGAAGACAGAAAAGATAAAATACGCGCAGTTATTATTACTCACGGACATCTGGATCACATCGGTGGTATTCCTTATATAATGCCCCGCATTGGTAATCCTCCTATTTATTCTCGTTACCTCACGACTCTGATGATACAAAAGCGTCAGGAAGAGTTTCCACAGCTACCAAAGCTTGATATTAAAATCGTAGAAAAAGACGACCACATTCGCATCGGCAATTTACCTGTGAGATTTTTTGCGGTGACTCACACTATCCCCGACTCAATGGGTGTGATTATTGAAACTCCTTTCGGTTGTATAGTAAATGCTGGCGACCCAAAACTAGATCACGACGACGGTATTCCTACAGAAGCCGAAGAAAAAGAGTACAAAAAGTTTGAAAAAGAAAACGTGCTTCTTTTTATGAATGATTCTACAAACGTAGAGAACCCGGGCTTTTCTACTCCTGAAAAAATTGTCCATAAAAACCTAGATGATATTATAAAAAATATTAAAGGTAGAATAATTATTGGAACATTTTCTTCTCAGCTTGAACGTATCATAAAAATTATTCAAATCGCCGAAAAATATGGCAAAAAAATCTGTATTGAAGGTAGAAGTATGAAGGTAAATATTGAAGTCGCAAAACTCGCGAAGCTTCTAGAAATAAAAAAAGATACTATTATTCCTACAGAAGATGTAGAAAAATATCCGCCAGACAAAGTGGTGGTGCTCGCGACTGGGGCACAAGGCGAAGAGTTTGCTGCACTTATGAGAATCGCCAATAAAACTCACAAAAATTTCCGTATAAACAAAAGGGACACTGTGCTTCTATCGTCTTCTATTATTCCCGGAAATGAGCGGACTGTGCAAAAACTCAAAGACAATATCTCACGACAAGGTGCAAAAATAATTCATTACCGTACTTCAGACGTATATATTCACTCTACGGGTCACGGCAATCGTGGTGAGCTAGAGTGGATGTTCAAAAAAATCCACCCAAAGTTTTTTATGCCGATTCACGGCAATCACTACATGCTTCGCCTTCACGCTCAAGTAATAGAGGCGCTCGGTATGCCAGAAAGTAACATCATCGTGCCAGACAACGGAACAGTGATTGAAATCCAAGACCAAGGGCAAAAGCTCGTGCGTCTAAAAGAATCAGCTCCAAGTAGCATGATGATGGTAGACGGATTTTCTGTGGGCGATATGCAAGAGGTGGTGATACGCGATAGAAAAATGCTCGCTGAAGACGGAATGTTTGTAATCATCGCGAGTGTAAATCTAAAGACGGGAAAGCTTCGAAAATCTCCAGATATTATTTCTCGTGGATTTGTGTATTTACGCGAGTCACAGGATTTATTGCAGGAGGCGAGGAATTTGATAAAGAAAGCGGTCGAGGATACGACCGCGGGCATGAACCCTATCAATTTTGATCATGTAAAAGAAAACATCACTGAAGTCGTCACGCGTTTTCTTTTCCAAAAAACTGCAAAAAAACCGATCATTATTCCAGTGGTGTTGGGAATGTAAAAAACTATGATACACATTACACATCCTCGCAGACTTACTGTTATCTACATCAGTAACCTTCTACTTTCGTTCCATTATTTCCTAATCATTTATATCCACTCTTCGTATTTAGGAACGTTTTTCACTGCGTCAGGACTTGCTCTCCTGTACATATTTGGTTCAGTCATGAACATACTAATATTTATAAATCTTCCAAGAATTTTAGACAAAATCGGAAATCACAAGTTTACGCTTTGGGCAATTGTGCTTGAAGGTGTTTCAATAGTTGGGCTCATTTTGGGCACATCTTGGTATTTCATAGGATTATCTTTTATCCTACATCATGCAGTCGTTTCAATGATACTTTTCGGACTTGATATATTTCTAGAAGGAGCCACAAAAAATGAAGCCCACACAGGGACTATTCGCGGAATATATCTAACGCTTTCAAACATCACTTTAGTCTTCTCCCCTCTTATTTTGGGACTTCTTCTTGTAGATGATAATTTCTGGATTGTTTATCTAGTTTCTCTTTTGTTTCTTTTCCCGCTATTTTTCACAATAAAAAAATATTTAAAAGATGCGGAATACAAAACCACAGAAAAAGTACGCTTCCTAAAAATATTTTCTGAATTTAACACACGCCGTGATGTCCACGGAATATTAATTGCGCATCTTGTCTTACAATTTTTCTACGCTTGGATGGTGATATATATGCCGATATTTTTACATCAATACGTGGGCTTTTCGTGGCAAGATATCGGAGTGATATTTACAATAATGTTGTTGCCATTTATGCTTTTTGAATTACCTATCGGAACATTGGCTGATAAAAAATACGGGGAGAAAGAAATTCTTATCATTGGTTTTACAATAATGGCTGTTGCGACTTTTTCTATTACTCTACTTCATACAAAAACACTCTTGGCTTGGGCGGGGCTACTTTTTCTCACGAGAGTTGGCGCGAGTTTTGTGGAAATCACATCCGAGAGCTATTTCTTTAAACATGTAAATGAAAAAAATACTGGATTGATAAGTTTGTTTCGTATGACAAAACCTATTGCGTATATTATTGCTCCAGCCGTCGTCGTTAGTACTTTATATTTTTTCACAATAAAAAACACACCGTATGGCTATATTTTTTCTATACTTGGAGTATTGATGCTTGTCGGTATTAGATACGGATTAAAATTAAAAGATACGAAATAGTGAGCTGGTGGCGACAAAAAGAGTGGGTGGACAACTGTGGATAACTTTATGTTCAAAAATGTGGAGGGGTATATGATTAATGATAGCTTTTGTTCTCAAAATACCCCCACATCTCAGAGGCACCTCTTCTGAGACACACCTCCTGCTCCGTCCGACTCCCTAAGGGTCGGCGGAGTTTTCCTTTTTTTATTTAGCGTTCGTTGAATCTCTCTTAATTCAAAATTCTTAAACAAAAGAAAGCCCCCGAGCGCTAAACGCTCGGGGGCGGGTCCTTTTTAATATTTGGGACAATCACTTCCCACAATTGAGACAAATCTGAGGATTCACTTTTGTCTGGCTTGTGACTATGTACACAAATCCTTCCATCTTCAATGAAGACGTACGGCACAAAACCATTCTCATCAATAGATCCGCCAGACAAAACCACTCTGGCTGGAGAAGTGACCCAGCACACATCCTGATTAATCATATACTTGATTCCAATCAAGAGACATTCTGGGAGCGTCATCAAATATACTCCTCCTGCCCGAATACGAGAGAAGCTTGTGTACTCAAACTGCTTCGTTTCGTCAGGAAGTGTACGAGCCCAGATTGGTTCATCCTGTGTCATTAAACGATGAGACGTTGAGTGGAATCTTTCAAAAACTTCTTCTTTATCAAAGTTGATCAGATTTTGATGACGTCCACCATCAACAGTTTTCAAACCATCAATGATACGCTTCAAGGTCTCCACTCTAGTGAGACACTTACCAGAAATGATGGCAAAATCAAACCCTTTACGATAATCAGGTAGGACTGTGTCTGGATCTACAATACATCCAAACTTCCTGAAAAAGACACCGTAGTTGGTTATCCACTTCCTCGGAGAGGAATTGGGGCTTGGTGATGCGTCAGTCATAGTAAACTCCTCTCTGTAAAATTGTGAATTGTAAACAGACGGCAACACACCGTTTTGTTCTAGAGGTATTATATCACCACCCCACTTTCCCGCTAGTTTTATATTTTTTACAGTTTATTCGGTCCGAGAAAAAACAAAGCAAGTGTAGACATAGCTAATCCAAAATCACGCACGCCAGTAGGATTGAGACCGAAAGAAAAAGCGGTACCAAAAAGGTGTAGAGCCAAAAGAAGGGCGACGATGCGTGTCCAGAAATTTAAAATAAGAAAAATAGCGGCAACAATTTCAAGTACACCGTTTAAAAGCACGAGTTGTTTTACAGTGAGAAAAGATACGTGTGCCCAAATAGGTACGAGTGCCGTCCATTTATCTGGATGAAGAATCTGCTGTGTACCAAACCATAAAAACACGAGCGCCAAACCAATTCTTAAAACAAAAAATCCAACCGTCTGTATTTTAAATCTGTTCATAATTTTATTTATTTAAATATATCACAACCTTGATGTTATGCATAAACAGACATAGGTGCTAGACTTAGCCGTCGACCTATTATTAGATGTCTAAAATATATTTATATGGAACCAACACAAGAAAAAATGTGCTCAGTGTGTAACGTTGCAATGGTAGACGGAGTTTGCCCAACATGTGGAATGAAAGCAGAAGGCGCAAGTGAAGAAGTAGCTGCTGCCTAAGACACAGCCACAAAAACAAAAAACTCCCTCAAACGCTTTAGCGAGGGGGCGTTTTTTGTATTTTATTTAATTAGTTTTTTGAAAATACTCAAACAACGCTTTTATACCAGCCAGATTTTTTTCCCATTCTACTGTCTCGTGAGTTTTAAGTTCTACTGTAATAGCTGGAATATTTATTGAAGCGAGCCACCCTTCGGCAGAACCAGTGACAGCATAACTACTAAACGACTCGTCTGTTAAATATCCAGAAGCGTGTGCGTAAACATTCATAATGTCTAGTGTCACAGGTAGAATCCCATTATGACAATCTGACGCATAGACAGTGTTGGCTTGACTATGCCAAAACACAACAGCATCAAGATTATTTTCCAAAACAAAATTTTTAATCGCCATGGCTTCTGGTTCAGAAAATTCTGAAGTTCCCCCGCTCACAACATTTGTTTTCCACATACTTTTTGGTTGCCAGTCACATCCAAAGTTGCGATTTAGATCTACATCGTGTGCATTGAAACGCGCTGACGCAAGAAGGGTCTTGTCGGTAGGTACGTCCGCCTGTACAAAACGTCCCTCTTTTTTTACCGCCTTAAAAACTCCGTCTGGATTTGCGGACGGAATAACTGTAACAGTAAGATTGGCGGGAACAGTTATGAGTTTTTTATCAAGAAAATCTAAAAACTGATAAGCGAGCAACACACTATTCCATTCATAGCCACCATGAATACCTCCCACAAAAAGTAAATGGGTTTTTCCATTTCCGTAAGTGAAACTTTCTATCTTACGACCCACGACCGACGTGCCGATAATTTTATATTTTGCTAAAGCAACGATAGATTCTGGCATTGGTTTTATTGGTAAAACTTCAGGTTTATTTCCGTAAAAATATATGAACGTAAATGTAACAGCTAGAACTGCAAACAAAACAGCGAGGATTTTGGTAATGGGCTTTGAAAAAAAGGTGAGCATCATTCAGAGATTGTTCAGATATTTTTTATTGTGATATTTTACCTGTGCCAAAATAATTTAATACAGCGGTAATACCTGCCAAGTTTTTTGCCCACTCAGTGTCGGTGTGATTTGTAAGAAGAACGCTGATTGCTGGAATATTATTTTTAGCGAGCCAATTTACCATATCACCAGTTATTTCGTAGAAATCAAAATCGGCGTTTGCAGGATACTTAGATGCCTTAGCAAACTCTTTCATGATAGTGTTTGTAGGAATAGAAACACCATTGTGACAACTTGATGCGTAAACTCCTCCAGCCGCACTGTACCAAGCAATGACCGCCACTGGACTATTTAGTTGTACATAATTTTTTACCGCTTGAGATTCTGGTTCAGAAAATGCTGAAGTTCCGCCACTTACGGCCTTATTTTGCCATGTGCCAGTAGATTGCCAATCACAATCAAAGTTGCGATTTAGATCTACATTGTGACCATTAAAACGTCCCGCCACCAAAGCTTCTTGCGAAGTAGGAACATCTGCCGATGTAAATACGCCAGTTTTGCCAATAGTTTTATTTAAACCGTCTGGGTTTAATACAGGAATAACAGTTACTTTTACATTTGCAGGAATCGCGCTAGGATTTTTCTTAAAATAATCCATGATCTGATACCCGAGAATAACTGTGTTCCACGCATAACCGCCGTGAATACCTAAAGTAAAAATGATTTCTCCTGCACCTGTCCCATAATGAAATGCTGTAATATCGCGACCTTCTACAGATTTTCCCAAAACTGTCTGAGTAGGATCTTTTGGTACTCCATTGTTTACGACAGTATTGTTTTGAGTTGGAGATGTTTGAGTTGTATTTATAGTATCAGTTGTTACTGGAGCAACGACTACATTACTAGGACCTTTTGCCCAAAAATAAATTCCCACAGCGACAAAAAGAATGACGATAATGATGATTGGTTTTTTCATATAATTTTATTAAAAAAATTAAATTGATAATTTGTCTACTTATATTTTAGCACAAAGTGTTACAAAAAGTGCCATAGAAAAGACCTCTCCTGCTCTTTTCCTTGCAGACATACAACGTCGCGACGACATTACATTCTGTCGCAATGATTTCAGCACATTCGCTGATGACTTTAATTATTTGGAGGAAGAAAGAATAATTACAGTTTGAGTGTCCATTTTTAAAACTCTATTTCATCTCCAGCATTCATAGCAATAAATTTTATATCGTTTTCCGCTAAAACTAAACCAGGAATTCTATGAGCACCACCCACCCGTTCCTTTTGCAACATTCCGTCATGCACAGGAAACGCAAATTTTGGTTTTACTTTTAGTGCATAACGAATCGCGTCTGCAATCTTGCACCAAGGTCCAGCAACAGGAATTGCAAGGACATCTACCTGTCTTTCTGGATTGTGAAATGAATCGCCAGGATAAAAAAGTTTATTGTCTATAAAATATCCTGTGTTTTGTACTTGACCGATTTCTTCAAAAATTTCTTCGTGCTTTCCATCAAAGGCTTCAAAGACGACGTTATTTAAACTTTTGTTGTTTCTACCTTCAACAACAAAATGTGCAACACCCATTTCCGTCAATTTTTTACCGACGCTTGAATTGGTAACGACTTGAGCTTGAGGATTATTTTTCAAAATTTCCTGCACAGATTGCGCGTGAAAGTGATCGCTATGTTCGTGAGTGATTAAAACAACATCAATGTCGGTTACTAAATTTTGTTCTACAGAAAATTCTCCCGGATCGGTGAGTATTGTGAGTCCCCTTGTCTTTATTAAAAGACAACAGTGCCCGATTTTTTTGATTTTCATATTTTTATTTTAACATAACTTCACAGTTTTTGGTTTTGTGCTTTTTTCATGACGAGCCCTCGTGAATTTCAAAAACAACTGAGAGTAAGGTGGGACTCAATACCTTGGTTGAAAGAAAAACAGGATTAGTACTCATTTCTAAAATACAAAATTAAACAATACAAGAGACTACGGTAATGTGGATAGAAAGTGCGTCAATTACCGATTAACTCGTTTATCTTTTTGGTGGTGAATTGACCCATAAAACCGGTGCCTTTGGTTAATCCTTCAGGAATCAAAATATCCGTGGCGTATTTTTCTTGGAACTTTATCACTGCTTTTTTTGTGAGCAATCCAAAAAAAGTAGTTTCTTTTCCAGGTGAACCCAGACCAGAATTTGCAAGCTGTGTGTCGGGGTCTTTATTCAAGAATATTTGCAATTGTTTGACACCTGGGTCTGTATCTTTAAAGCGAAGATATTTTACAAACGGGCTCAAAGATGGAGCTTGACCTTGTTGTGTTGTTTGTAAAATTATACTACTTGACACTACTGCTGTATCGGTTGTTCTTCCGTAAGCAGTATAGAACTTGGCATTAACAATATATTTTCCATCAGGACAAGATGGGCTTTTAATTAAACCGCTAAAACTAGAGCATAAATCCCATTGCTTGGTTGGCTGATATTCTTCCTGTGAGGAGTCAGAAAAATTGCTCCTCATGGAGGTTGACATTTTTTTGATATCTGCTCCGGCGTTTTGGTTGAGAGTAACGATTCGATTAGAGGTTAGTGTTGCTCCTTGGTTGATATCAAGTTTAAATCCGCCTATTGGTGTTACTGGATCAATACGACAGCCGTAACAACTTCTGCTTCTACCAGCCGAGGCAACGGAAAAAGAAATGGTCGTTTCTACGCTTTCATTATTTGAACCATCTTGGCAAAGTGCATAGTATGAATAACTTGAGCTATTACTTAGACCTGCAATTGAAGTAGAGTGGTTAGTTGTACCAGTCGTAGTAAAGGCAGTCATTGCAATAAATGCGGTACCCAAAGTTGAAGAATACTTACAGGTAGTGTTTTCGTCGGTTGTTAAAGACATTGTTACCTGAGTTGTCCCTGCAGATTGACTGCCGGAAGGTGAGCCAGACAATACTGTGGGTGCGGTAAAATCGCCCGTCGTAAAACTCCAGCTGGTTGTATTTGAAATCCCCGCGTAGCTGTTGCTGTTTGTATCGTCAAAAGCATCGGCACCAATTTCAACATAATAGTCAGTTTGTTCGTCTAAAATGGTAACTGGGGTAATGGTAATAACCGTTGTTCCTGAGCCGGTCACGTTGGCGTCTTGAGCGTCAATGGTTTCAACGATTGAATCGTCGCTTGTCTTTTTGATAATAATTTTATTGAGGTCTGCCTTTCCTCCATCTTCAGCATCAACCGTTTCAGAAAAGGTGATAACTAAGTCGATAGTAGTGGAAACTTCAGTGGCGTCATCTTCCGGGGAAAGGGTGGAGACGGTGGGTTCGGTAAAATCGCCCGTCGTAAAACTCCAGCTGGTTGTATTTGAAATCCCCGCGTAGCTGTTTTCGTTCGTATCGTCAAAAGCATCGGCACCAATTTCAACATAATAGTCAGTTTGTTCGTCTAAAATGGTAACTGGGATAATGGTAATAACCGTTGTTCCTGAGCCGGTCACGTTGGCGTCTTGAGCGTCAATGGTTTCAACGATTGAATCGTCGCTTGTCTTTTTGATAATAATGTCATTATTGACTCCAGCTTCAACATCAACCGTTTCAGAAAAGCCGATAACCAAGTCGATAGTAGTGGAAACTTCAGTGGCGTCATCTTCCGGGGAAAGGAAGGAGACGGTGGGTGGGTTTAAATCGTCTATTTCTGGTCCTCCGAGTCCGGGTACGTGTGCGACCAGATTACTCACGTCGAAATCTATGTAGCCCCAAAATTTATTAAAGGCTCCTGCGGGCTGTCTCTCTGTCCATGTGACACCGAAGTCAGCGGAAGTATAGAGACGACCAGGATAAGCACCAACAGATAAATTACTTCCGTCGTCATCAGAAGTAGAACCTTGCCAAAATTTATTAAAGGCTCCTGCGGGCTGTCTCTCTGTCCATGTGACACCGAAGTCAGCGGAAGTATAGAGACGACCAGGATAAGCACCAACAAATAAATTACTTCCGTCGTCATCAGAAGCGACGCCAAACCAGTTTTTATAAACATCTCCAGCGGGCTGTCTCTCTGTCCATGTGACACCGAAGTCAGCGGAAGTATAGAGACGACCACGATTACCTCCAACAATCAAATTACTTCCGTCGTCATCAGAAGCAGAACCTTGCCAAAATTTATTAAAGGCTCCTGCGGGCTGTCTCTCTGTCCATGTGACACCGAAGTCAGCGGAAGTATAGAGACGACCACGATTACCTCCAACAATCAAATTACTTCCGTCGGAATCAGAAGAAGCAGTCATCCAACTTTTATTAACATCTCCAGTAGGCTGTCTCTCTATCCAACTATAAACAGCAACCGCAACGTATGCGCCGACAACCACAAGAAGAGAGAAAAAAAGATAAAAACATTTTTTACCTAGAATATCATACATATTCATTGTTCAAAAAAAATAAACTGGGCATTAAATTATAGTAACATTTTTAATACCTTACAGCCATTACCACTATCAACTAATGGATATCTAGGAAATTATACATACTCCCTTCTTGCTTATGTGTTGGGTTAAATAGTGAGAGAGAATAATACACTTTTGGCGAAAACGGCGATTC
>SICJ01000014.1 GCA_009691505.1 Candidatus Parcubacteria bacterium
AGGAATATAACCTGGTTTTTTTGGTTTAGTCATTTCTGGATCAATAAAAAAAGGAAGGTAATATGGCCCTGGCTTTGGCTCTGTGTTGGGAGGTATTGGCCTCATCATGGGGAAATATGGTGTTAGGAAATCCGGCATAGGTCTTGAATCACAATAAGTCATTAGTATTCCCCCCATACCGTCAGCTTCAAAACAGATATCTCTTGCACCACTCCACTCGCTACTTGTGCAAGAATATTTTATAGTAGTACGTCCAGTCTTCGGATCTACAACTGATCCACCAACAGTACATTTCAGATTTTTAAACCCATTCCACCAATTAGCACCTGATATTTGCAGAACATATGGATTTGGATTATTAGGAAGATTACTTGGTTTACGACTAATTACAACTTTAACACAAACAATAAAGTCGACTTCGAAAGCTCTTGTTGGAAAACAAAACTCCACATTTAATGTTTGACCACTCTCAAGTGTCTTAAAACAGTAAGTCTTACCTCCAGGTAATGGGTAAACAACCCCTGGTACACAGGGTGTAATTGGTACTTCTTGCGATAGTGACGTTGCGCCCGTTGGTACAGTCGTCGGTGGTGTTGGTGCGCTTGCCGGTGGCACCGCTGATTTAAAAATACCCGTCAACAAAGAAGCCATCTGTTGATTTTCAAAAGAAGAACTGGATGTCATAGATATTATTTTGTATGTTTGTATACAAGATAATACAAATATTCCAGCGAGCAATGCAAAACCTATCAATACATGTTTCTTCTCCATTTTAGATAAAAGTCAAATTTTATTAATAATTTAAAACTACTATCAATTCTACCCCCCCCCTTCATAAAAAACAAAGTGTTTGATTCATATAAGTGGGGACAACTTTCTATCTAGGTTTCAAGATGGATTTAACCTTGAAATAAGCCTAAAAATTGCTATTATCTATACATGAACGATTTAGAACAAAAAAGACATTCACTCGCCCACTTACTTGCTGGAGCGATTTTAAAACTTTATCCGGAAGCAAAAAATGCAATCGGTCCAGCTATAGAAAATGGTTTTTATTACGATTTTGAATTCCCTGAGCCTGTTTCCGAAAAAAATTTTCCACGCATTGAAAAAGAAATGAGAAAAATGTTAAAAACTTGGAAAAAATTTGAGATGCAAGAAGTAAGTGCGGAAGAAGCTAAAAAATATTTTGCGGATAATCCATATAAGCTTGAATTGGTTGACGAAATTCCCCAGAAAGGCGAAAAAATAACTCTTTACAAGTCTGGTGATTTTACAGACCTGTGTCGTGGGGGGCATAGTGAAAATCCTGCAGAAAAAATTGCAGGCGATTCATTTAAACTAGACCGCGTCGCTGGTGCATATTGGCGAGGAGATGAAAAAAATAAAATGCTCACTCGCATTTATGGTTTGGCATTTGATACAAAAGAAGAGCTCGACGCACACATTGCACAATATGAAGAAGCAAAGAAACGCGACCACAAAAAAATCGGCAAAGAAATGGGGCTTTTTGTTTTTTCAGAACTCGTCGGCGCCGGCCTTCCACTTTGGACACCAAAAGGTACTTTGGTGCGCGAAACTTTAAATGATTTCGTTTGGGAACTTCGTCGCGCGCAGGGTTATCAAAAAGTAACAATTCCTCATATCACAAAAAAGGCTTTATACGAAACTTCTGGACACTGGAGTAAATACAGCGAGGATTTATTTAAAATAAATACACGAGAAGGTCATGAATATGCGATGAAGCCGATGAACTGTCCGCATCACACACAGATTTTTGCTAGCACTCCGAAAAGCTATCGTGATATGCCACAGCGATATTGCGAAACAACAATGGTTTACCGTGATGAACAGTCCGGTGAGCTCTCTGGTCTTTCACGCGTGCTTTCAATCACTCAGGACGACGCACATATTTTTTGCCGAAAAAGTCAAATAGAAAATGAGGTTTTCGGTGTGTGGGATATTGTAGATAAATTTTATGGCGCGTTTGGATTTAAAGATATGAAGGTGCGCATCTCAAAACACGATCCAAAAACTTTTGAAAAATATATTGGTACGCCAGAAACTTGGGCACTCGCAGAAAAAAATTTGATGGAGCTTGTAGAAAAACGTGGAATAAAAGATTGGGTTGATGGTGTCGGCGAAGCTGCACATTACGGGCCAAAAATTGATTTTATTGCAAAAGATAATATCGGCCGCTCACTTCAAGTAGCGACGATTCAGCTAGACTTCAATATGCCTAAAAACTTTGAGCTCGTGTGCACAAATGAGAAAGGTGTGCATGAGGACGTTATAATGATACATTGCGCAATAATGGGCTCTATAGAGCGATTTATGAGTACTTTAATAGAGCACTGCGCGGGCAATTTCCCTCTTTGGCTTGCGCCTGTGCAGGTGAAGGTGATACCGATAATGAGCGTGCATACGCAGTATGCGTGCGAGGTCTTCGAGGCTTTGAGGGGCGCGAGTATACGCGCCGAGCTAGACGACGCAGATGAAAATCTTGGCAAAAAAATCCGCTCTGGAAAAGTAGACAAAATTCCTTATATGATAATTATCGGCGACAAAGAACTTGAATCAAAAACTCTCACACTTGAAAGTAGGGATAAAGGAAATCTTGGATCAGTTACGACAGATTATTTAATAGACAAACTGAGTACGGAAATAAAAAATAAAGCTTAAAACTGCGTCTATTTACAAGTTATATCTTTAAGTGCACCAACAATTTGTTTTGAGGTGCCCATACTATCAACACACCAACTATAAGCTTTACCTCCACTAAGCGGTGCAGAAATTGCATATGATTGCACGTTATCAGCTGTGCCAGTCGCAACACAAGTAGCTAAAGATGGGTTACCACCTGTGATATCACCGAGAGTCTTCCAGATATTTGCTTCTGCAAACATAGTAGAAGCAGTATTTTTACAAGGTCCAAGTAAAAATGGTCTGTAACCATAAGTATTTCTTGAACTCTTATTATATAAAATCTCTGCTTCTGCACGTATGCTCGATAACTTTTGCTTTATCATCGCCGCCCCACTTGGATCATAAGTATAGTCTTCGTTTTGTTTGGATTCTTTTGCCACATCATCTACAAGTCTTGCACCAGCTGGCACTTCTACATTTAGCGCCTGATTAATTTCTGAAAGTGTAAGCTTAAAAATAATATCTATTTGCTTATCCTTTAGTCCTACAGCGGTGTCTGGTGGTACAATGCGCAACTTTTCTTGCAATAATACAGGATAACCAGAAGCATCCATCCAAATGGTAAATTTAGTGTTTGCGGTGAAATAATCAAAAACCTCATTAAACTCCGGACTTTCCAGATACTCTTTAAACCCGGTGTCTTTTACAAATAATTCCAAATTTTTTAAGTCGTTGTCTGATTCTGCTTTTAGTGAAAGCGCATTATAAAAAGGCAAGATTGCTTCCTTTTTTACAATGAGGTCATACCTAGTGAGGTTTTGTCCGTCTACTTTTTCCTGCTTTGGATTTTCTGCAAATGAAATTAACTTAACACTATCCGCCACTTCTGCCGAACTTTTTAGCAACGTTACCAAATATTTTCTGTAATCTTTATAGTGTTTTTCAAAATCAGGAAATTCTCTTGCAAAATATGACACCGCGCTATAAGAATAACTAGAATAGTCTCTGGTGTCGGCGGGTTTTTTAGTGGATGCTTCTGGAATCTTTATCCAGGTACCTTTTAGGGCACCAATATAGCCGGATAAAATAGATGGTATGTTGTTTATTTTAAAATAATAATCTTTGTCTTTTTTTAGAGCGTCAGCATTAAATTTATATTTAAGGTCTCCGAAAGAACCGCTGGCGTCTGTGTTGAAAATCCAATCGGCGCTGTCTCCTTGTGACCACTGTGATTGAGCAATAGCAGATAATTGGGCTGATACATCGGGTGGAATAGAACGCATCATTTCAGATAATTGAACAAAAAAGGGTTTTGGTGGCTCTGACGGTAAGTAAAACCAAGAATATTTACTATTATCTTTTGTAAATGTTATTTTTTGTCCTATTACAGAAAGTTTTTCTGGAGATTTTTCTTCTTTTTTTGTAATGGTTGTGATGGCGTTTTGTGTCTCAAAATTTACTGACAAAGCAAAATTGGTGCCTCCAGAAGTAGCGGAGTATTCGTAATCTGTGTTAGTTAAAGGGTCAGTGGTAGTTATTGGGTCACGATAAATACCAAACGCCGCTTTTTTTCCTGTTTTTACATTTAATACTAACTCCGCAAGTGTGGCTGGGTAGGTACTCTTAATTTTTTTATATTTAACGTTGTCGTTTGGGTTTGGGTTTGTGCCATAAAAATCCCTAAGTGCGTTTAGAATATACATTGTGTTCTTTGCGCGTGTGGAATCATTTTGATACTTTTGTCGTGTCTCGGCTACATTTGAAACAGTCACTGTAAATGCTTTGGCATCACTCTCTCGCGTCACGACATTGAGAGACGCAGTGGCAGTGTACTTTGAAGAATCAATTCCTGCGACACTTGAAAGTATTTCTGAAAAAAAGTTGGATTCGCTAATTTTAGGTGTGGAAGTAAATGGCCAAACTTTTTTCATATATGCAAAAGCAGTAAAACCAACCGCCAAAAGAACCATCAAGGCAATTGCTATAAAAACTATTTTTTTAGTTTCATGAATGATTGGTGGCTTTTCATATTGTGGTGATGCAGGAGTTGCGGTGAACGGTGCTGAAAAATTAGGTATTACTACTGGTTGTGGTGTTGGTTGTGGTGTTGATGAACCTTGTACAGGTATCTGCTCATTTGAAAAATTAATCATTTAGATATTTTAAAATACTTATAATACTTTTAATTATAACTTAAATTAGCAATAAAAAAACCTAAACCCCAGCCACTTTTATAGCTATAAAAAGCACCGCGACACCAAGCACCGTCATTACTGTTGTCCATTTTGTAGGATGATTATGATGACTTTCTGGAAGTAAATCACTTGCACCAATGTAAAGGAAAAATCCTGCAAAAACAGCGAGTATTATACCGAGTGCACTTTCAGGAAGTGTGAAGAAAAGTGTGGACACGATACCTAGCATTGGAGCAAGTGCATCTACAAAAAGCCATTTCAGGGCATCTTTCCGTGCACCACCATTTTTTAAAATTAAATTTACTGTATTTATTCCATCAGAGAAATCGTGCACGAGGACAGCTACCGCAACGATAATTCCCACTGCTGGAGACACCTGAAAAGCCGAACCAATCACGACACCATCCAAAAAACTATGGATAGACAGGCTTCCCGCGCCAAGTTTACCGCGACGAGTATGTGCACAGTTCACTTCAGTATCGTCGTGTTCATGATGAGTATGTCCGTGCATAATAATAAACCTATCTAAAATCATGTAACCAACGAAACCTGCAGCGACAATCGCTGTAATGGTGGAGACATCATAAAGCGAGCTTCCAAGCTCTATTGCTTCTGGTATTAATTCAAAAAATGCAACACTTATCACTGCACCCGCACTAAAACCTAAAATAAGATGAAGCTTGTCTTTAAAATGCAGAGCAAAAGCACCACCTAAAAATGTAAACACAAACGCTGCCAAGCTAATAATAATTATCATGATTAATTTTTATTTTTTATAATATTTTAATAGTATATATTACCTATTTTTTAATTGCAAGTTGTTTGCATTTATAATATACTGTAGGTATGAAAAGTGAACAGATAAAAAAACTAAAAAACGCTGGTCTAAAACTGACCTCTTCTCGCCTACTCACACTTGGTGCGTTTTCTTCTCTATGTAAACCGCAAAATGCCGACGATATTTATAAAAAACTTAAAAAACTTACTGGAAAAGACAAAATTGATCTCGTAACAATATATCGCACACTCACCTCTTTTGAGCAAACTGGCATTGTAAAAAAGGTCAATTTGCAAAAAGATTCTGTGTACTATGAACTAGCAAATAGTCATCACCATCACATCGTCTGTACAGTATGTGAATCTGTAGAAGAATTTAATCTTTGTGGTATAGAAAAAACGACAAAAGACGTACTAAAAAAATCAATCAAATTTAACTCAATCGCACAGCATTCTTTAGAATTTTTTGGTGTGTGCAAAAAATGCACAAAAAATGAAAAAAGAAGTGTTAAAAAATTTTCACCATCATCACTAAACCCGCAATGCCAAAGGAATTAAATTTTCACCAATAAGGCTTCCTCTTCGTCCCCTTTTTACATCAAAAGAAAATTCGGTAGCATCTTTCATCGTCACAAACACAGAACCCCCTTTCATAAGACCTTTGGAAATGATGAGAGAAGCGACTGGTGTGAGAATTTTATTTTGGATCATTCTTTTAAGCGGTCGCGCGCCGTATTGTGGATTATAACCTTCTTTTGAAAGATACGATAACACTTCTGGAGAAACATCCAGCTTGATTTCCTTTGCGAGTAGGCGCTCTTTTATCAAATCCATCTGTATTTTCACGATTTCTTCTATTGATTCGCGTGACAAAATATCAAATACAATAATATCGTCAAGACGATTGAGAAATTCTGGACGGAAATAATCTTTAAGAGTATCTGTGAGTTTTGTTTTCACATTTTCATAATTTTCCTTTTCACCGTGTTCAGAAAAACCAATCTTTTGCATTTTATCTATAAACTGTGCACCGACATTTGAGGTAAGCACGATGACAGTATTTTTAAAATTGACTACGCGACCCTTTGCGTCAGTAAGACGACCGTTGTCCAAAACTTGTAGTAAAATATTAAACACCTCAGGATGTGCCTTTTCTATTTCATCAAAAAGAATCACAGAATACGGGCGATGACGAATAGTCTCAGTAAAGCTTCCGCCTTCATCATGTCCGACATAGCCCGGTGGTGAACCGATAAGTTTGGAAACAGAGTGTTTCTCCATAAATTCAGACATATCTATACGCACGAGTGCTTTATCATCATCAAACATAAACTCTGCGAGTGCTTTTGTGAGTTCTGTTTTTCCTACACCTGTTGGTCCAAGGAAAATAAAAGAACCAATTGGGCGATTTGGGTCAGCGATACCAGCACGAGAACGCTTTACCGTGTCTGAGATTTTCTTCACTGCCTCGTCTTGTCCAACAATACGTTTTTTGAGCACTTCTTCCATACGGCTGAGTTTTTCTGCTTCGGCTTCAAGCATTCTTGCCATCGGTATTCCCGTCCATCTCGCCACCACTTCTGCGATATCTCCTTCTTTTATTTCTTCACGAATAATACTTCGTGAGCTTTGAAGTTTTTTAAGGCGTTTTGTTTTAAGGTCTAAATCTTTTTCATAAAAAGGAATTTTTCCGTATCTAATCTCGGCTGCTTTTGCTAAATCAATACGTGCTTCAGCCGCCTCCGCCTCCAAACGAAGTCCTTCCAAATCTTTTTTAACCGCTTTAATTCCCGCCGCAGTTTCTTTTTCATTTTTCCATTTGAGCTCTATTTCAGAAGTTTTTTCTTTAAGATCGGCAATATCTCTTTCAATTTCCTTAAGTCGTGCTTTTGCTTTTGGTGTTTTTTCTTTGAAAATTGCCTGCTTTTCTATTTCAAGCTTCATAATACTTGCGTGTGCTACTTCAAGCACAGGGGGCATATTTTCAAGAGAAATTTTAAGCACGCTCGCAGACTCATCTATGAGATCCACAGCTTTATCTGGTAAAAATCGGTCGGTAATATATCTACTACTTAAATTTACGGCAGCGATAATTGCATCGTCTGTAATACGCACACCATGATAAAGCTCATACTTTTCTTTTAGTCCACGTAAAATAGAAATTGTATCATCAATACTTGGTTCGTTTATAAATACTGGCTGAAAACGCCGTGTTAGAGCTGGATCTTTTTCAATATGTTTTTGATATTCTTTTAACGTTGTCGCACCAATAGCACGGAGCTCGCCACGCGCAAGTGGTGGCTTGAGCATATTGGAAGCATCTATAGAACCCTCAGCAGCGCCAGCACCTACTATAGTATGTATTTCATCTATAAATAACACGATTTTACCGTCGGCACGTTCAATTTCTTTTAAAATGTTTTTTAGTCGCTCTTCAAATTCTCCGCGATATTTTGTGCCAGCAATCAAAAGTCCGAGATCAAGCGACACCAATTCTTTTTCTTTTAGAGATTCTGGTACGTTGCCTGTGGCAATGCGAATAGCAAGTCCTTCAGCGATAGCTGTTTTTCCTACGCCAGACTCGCCTATCAAAATGGGATTATTTTTCTTTCGACGCGACAAAATCTGAATGATACGAGAAATCTCGTTGTTGCGACCAATGACTGGGTCTAGTTTATTTTCCGCAGCAAGCTTGGTCAGACTGCGAGTATATTTTGCAAGTGATTTAAATTTCTTCGGATGATGAACATCAGTAACTTTTGATGTTTTGAGATCCTCAAGAATTTTTAGCACACTATTTTTATCAATTTTAAACCGAGCAAGAATCTCGCGAGCAACTCCCGGCACTTCTGTAATAGCTACAAAAAGATGCTCAGTAGAAACAAACTCATCATTCATACTCGCGGCTATTTTTGCGCCGTTTTCTATCGTATGAGCAAGCTCTGGCGTAAGATAAATCTGATACGAAGGTGAAAGTGTAGATGCGGTTTCGGGCGATTCTATTGCTTCCAAAATTGAATCCGTGAGAAGTATTGTATCAATTTCAAGTTTGTCTAAAATAGACGAAACCATACTCTCCTCTTGCAAAATGAGCGCCGCAAGCAAGTGAAGCGGATTTACATGATTTTGTCCGCGTTCAATAGCAAGCTCGTGGGCTTTGCGAATTGACTCTTTTGCTTTTGTTGTAAAGTGATTGAATGGAGGCATACTATTTCATTTCTGTTTTTATAAGATTTATTGGAGTAAAGTTTCCACTTTGAATATCGGTAATATTTGCAGTGTTCAAGCCTACCACTTCTCCAGAAAGATTCAAAATCGGGCCACCTGATGCGGTGTCTTTTATTACTACGTCTGTTTTTATTAAAGATAAAGTAGTCTTGTCGGCGTTTTTTTCAAGCATAGATATTCGTCCTGTCGCAACAGAAGGACTGTTTACTCCTGCTATAGCAATGACAGATTGACCGAGCTGGAGTTTATCTGAATCGCCAAATACAGCAAAAGTAAAGACGGTAGTGTCTTGTTTTGTTTTAACTAAATTAAAAAACACGACACTTGAACTATTTTTTGGTGGAGTAGAAGAAAGAGAAAAAATGGAACCGTCAGCAAGAGTTGCTTTGTATAAAACATTTGAATTAAAAAGTTTTTTGTCGGCGACGATCAGGCCTTCTTTAGACACGATGAGACCAAGACCATAAAAAGTTTCTTCTGAACCTGCTTTTATTTGCACAATACTTTGTGAAATTTTACCAATCGCATCAATAATCAGATCTTCTTCTTTTACAACGACGGTAGTTTCTTTTGTAATAGTTTTGTCGCTGACCCTAGCTGGTACTACTTTTTCTATAGTACGTTCTACTACTCTGTTGATGGTCTGAGTCACTGCCTGAGGAACTTCGGAAAGTAGAGAAAAAGAAATAATACCCGTACCGATAGAAGTAACGAAGCTAACTAAAAGACAGAGAAGAACAATTTGGGTTTTGTTTAAATCTTCCATAATACCCATATAATAAAAGAAAGGCGTGCCTTTTGCAAACGCTTTGTTTTTTAGATACAATAACCATTACATAACAACTTTTTATCATGATACAAGTACCTGAAAACATTTTAATGTATATCATCTTGGCGGTAATCGTGATTTTTATTTTACTTCTCATACGTCTTGAAATAAAAATTAAAAACTTACTCGGAGGAACTAATGCAAAAAATATTGAACAAAGTTTGGTGGTGTTACGTGAAGAAATAAAATCAATGCAAGTATTTTCAGAAAAAGCCAGTATTCATTTTCAGAGTGTGGAAAAAAGACTACGAAAAAGTATTCAAAGTGTAGAGACTGTTCGTTTCAACCCATTTAAAGGAACTGGCGCAGGTGGTAATCAAAGTTTTTCTACCGCTTTTTTAAATGAGCAAGGTAATGGTGTTGTGATTTCAAGTCTTCATTCTCGCGACCGTATAAGTATTTTTTCAAAACCCGTGAAAAACTTTGTCTCAGAGTTTGAAATGTCTGGTGAAGAGAAAGATGTTGTAAGACGTGCAAAAGTAGACATAAAGAGTTAATAAAAAAATAAATAAATAGCGTTTGAAAAGCACGCGTAAATCCGTGCTCAGATTTCTGCTCCGCTCGGTGCCGTCGCGCCTGCGCGAGTCTTTTCAAACGCTATTTCTTTATTTTTTTACTGGCATCTTTTGTGCTATACTGCAAAACTATGTCTAAGACGCTCATAAAAAAGAATACAGAAAGTGTCTCAACCTCCTCAAAAAGACCGCCTGTTATCGCTGTAATGGGACATATTGACCATGGAAAATCCACTCTCCTAGACTACATCAGAAAGACAAACACCACCGCAAAAGAAGCCGGCGGTATCACTCAACACGTGTCTGCTTATGAGGTAGTCCACAAAGCTCCTGATGAAAAAGAACACAAAATCACTTTTTTAGATACACCTGGTCACGAAGCGTTTCAAGCTTTGCGTATGCGTGGCGTCAAGATAGCTGATATTGCGATACTCGTAGTATCAGCGGGCGACGGCGTAAAACCTCAAACCTTAGACGCACTCAAGTGCATTCTTGAAGCAAAAATTCCATACGTCGTTGCAATAAATAAAATAGATTTACCTGACGCAAATATTGAACTTACAAAACAATCACTCGCCGAAAATGAAGTCTTTGTAGAAGGATACGGCGGTGATATTCCTACGGTTGCGATTTCCGCAAAAACTGGAGCTGGTGTGGACGAGCTTCTTGATATAATGATTCTCGTGTCCGAACTCGCAGAACTCAAAGCCGAACACGACGGACCATGCGAAGGTATCGTCCTTGAAAGTCATCTAGACCCAAAAAAAGGTGTCGCTTCAACGCTTATCATACTAAATGGAACTATTCGTACGGGCGTGTTTGTGGTTGCAGGTGAAAGTTTTGCACCCGTGCGAATCATGGAAGATTTTACAGGAAAAAGTATAAGCGAGGCGACTTTTTCAAGTCCAATATGTATTATTGGATGGGATTCGTTGCCCGTTGTCGGTGTATCATTTAAAACTTTTGAAACTCGCAAAGAAGCCGAGGCTTATGTGCTTATTGAAAAGACAAAAAACCTAGAGAAAAATTTACAGAAAAACTTAAAAAATGGAATAACTAAAAATAAAACTCCGGGTGAAAGTGGGCCAGTACTCATTCCCCTCATTTTAAAAGCCGACAAGGGCGGAAGTCTGGAGGCACTTATGCACAAAATAGAACTACTTAAAAATGATCAGGTAGAGTTTACAGTTATTCAAAATGGAATCGGTGCAATATCTGAAAGTGATGTGAAGCTCGCACTTGGAAACAGCAACTCTATTCTTGTGGGTTTTCATAGTAAAGCGGATGCACGTGCGGTAAATCTTGCAGAGCGAGCTGGCTTTAAAATAGAACTTTTTGACATTATTTATAAACTTCTAGAATACTTGGAGGGACTTTTAGAAGAGCGGAAACCTCACGTTTCCGTAGAAGAATCTACAGGGAAAGCTCGTGTGGCAAAAATATTTAGTGTTACAAAAGATAAACAAGTCATTGGAGGAAAAGTAGAAACTGGGGCGATGAGTGTCGGCGCACAAGTAAAAATACTGCGTCGTGATGTAGAAGTTGGCATTGGAAAAATAAAAGAACTACAAAAACAAAAAGAAAAAGTAAGCGAGGTGCTTGAGGGTTCTGAATTCGGCGCACTTATTGAATCAAGAATTGAGCTCGCCTCAGGTGACCGTATTGAGTCAGTGTGTATAGTAGAGAAACAAATATAAAAAAATGAGTATTCGCGAAGAAAAAGTAAAAGAACAAGTCAGCCATTTGGCAGCAGAATTTTTGCGTGAAGAAGCGAGCCCGTCTTCAATGCTCACTGTTACAAACGCAATTTTCAATGAGCAGAATAATCTGGCGATTATTTATTTTACAGTTTTTCCAGAAAAATTTGAGCACACCGCACTTGAGTTTGCTAAACGAAAACGTAAAGATTTTCGCGAGTTTGTAAAATCTAGAATGCGTATTCGCGACATTCCCTTTTTTGATTTTGAAATAGATAAAGGTGAAAAAAACCGCCAGCTTATAGATAGTATCGGCATAAATCTGTAATTTGTGCTATAAATAGTGTGTCCCTACAAGGCGTAGTGGCGAAGTTGGTAAACGCGGCAGTCTGCAAAACTGCTATACGTCGGTTCAACCCCGACCTACGCCTCATTACGTATTATGTAAAACACACAGAAATAAATACGTAACACCTGCCCGGGTGGCGGAATTGGTATACGCGCAACACTTAAAATGTTGTCTGCTATGCGGATGTGGGTTCGACTCCCACCCCGGGCACCAGAAATAATCACATACTCCGAGTGCACAGGAAGAATATAATTAAATTATTATTCAGTAGTTATATCTTTTATGTGTTGTAATACGAGTTTATCTAATTCATTTCCCGCATCTTTTTCTAGTTTGTCTAAATCAGAATAAATTTGTTCTGCATCATTTACCAATCTATCAACTTCCATATTAATATCGTTCATATTTTTCCTTGCTTCTTTGTTGATTTCGTCTGTTTCTTTACTAAGATTTTTTACATCGTTTAATAAATCACTAAGCTGTGAGTCCACATCTTGTATATCTTGACTATTTGCTTTGTTTTGGTCTGTTGTCATATATTTTTAAATAAAAATAAGAGTTATGAGTTCCTAACCTTTATTTTTTCCGTAAAAAATTTATCAATACTTTTATTCAATTTATCCGCGGGTATTTTTCTGAACTTGTAATATTTTGTAAGGATATTTTTAAAATCTTTGAAATCCATTATATATTCTGCTGACAATCTTGTCGATATTAAAAAGTCCCTTGGATTTATAAGTTCTCCTGGAAGTTTTTTGCCGTATTTTTCTTGGAGATAAGAATTCCAACCAGAAATATAATCTTGAGTTTTTAGTCGTTCCTTATCTTCTTCAGTCTCTTCCTCTGCTTCAATTGATGATTCTCTTTCGTATGTACGAGAGG
>SICJ01000001.1 GCA_009691505.1 Candidatus Parcubacteria bacterium
ACGTTTCGCATTTCTTCCACTATTCCGCCGACCACCACTTCCACACCTTCTTTCGCTTCCTCGCGGATTTTTTTGATATTAGTATTTTTGCCGGCAAGTTTTTCTTGGTATTTATCTAGTGGGTGACCAGAAATGTATAGGCCCAGCAACTCTTTTTCCCAAGTGAGCATGTCTGCGTTTGTGGCGGGCGGAGCGGGTTCTAGCTTTAGTGTGGGAATAGTAGACGTGTCTGTCATCAGTCCAAAAAGAGAATCTTGGTTTTCTCCAGTTTTATTTTTTTCTTTATTATAAGTCAAAATATTTTCAAGGTTTGCAAGCATCGCTCCGCGTTCGCCGAGCTCGTCCATCGCCCCAGTTTTTATTAGTGCCTCAAGAGATTTTTTGTTTAGATTTTTATCTTTTATCCTATCTAGAAAATCTGCCAGTGATTTAAATTTTCCTCCACGTTTACGTTCAGCGATAATATAAGCACCGATACCTTCGCCAAAATTTTTAATTGTGTAAAGTCCAAAGCGTATTTTATCAGGACCTTCTGTAACACCTTTACCTATACCGCCACGATTACTTATCACAGCAAAACCTCCAAAACTTTCGTTTATATTTGGTGCAAGGACGGGAATGTCCATACGTTTGCATTCGGCAATAATTTCTGCAATTTTTTCCACATCACCAGATTCTGCGGTGAGCACCGCAGACATATATATCGCAGGAAAGTTGGCTTTCATGTAAGCAGTCTGGTATGAAACTTTTCCATAGCTCGCGGCGTGTGCCTTGTTGAAGCCATAACCCTTGAAAGGATCAAATAAATCCCAAATTTTTTCCGCTTTTTCCGGCGGAATATTTGAAAACTTGGCGCAACCCTCCACGAAAACCTTGTGCTGTTCCTCCATTTCTTTTGGGATTTTTTTTCCTATCGCCTTACGGATTTTATCCACAGTTTTCCATGTGTAACCTGCGAGCTCAAGTGCTGTAAACATAATGTCTTCCTGATAAACCAAAATTCCGTATGATTCTTTTAGATAACTTTCCATTTTTGGATGCAAATATGTGATAGGTTTTTTACCATGCTTTCTGTCTATGTAGTCTGGAATGTTGCGCATGGGGCCAGGACGATAAAGTGCAATCATTACGTTTATGTCGTTTATGTTGGTCGGCTTTAGGTCTTTCAAAAACTTTGTCATCGCTTCGCCGTTTAGCTGAAAAAGGCCGACAGTTGCTCCGCGCGCAAGCATCGCAAAAGTTTTTGGATTATCTAGTGGAATATTTTCAATGTCTATATCTTTTTCTTCAATTGTTTTAACGAGTTCTACTGCGTCCGCGAGGATTGAAAGATTTTTTATTCCAAGAAAATCAAATTTAAGTAGACCTGCTTCTTCAATAGAATACATGTCGTATTGAGTGATGATTTTGTTTTCTCCTTTTGTGTCATATTGTAGTGGAGTAAATTCTATTAGAGGAGTAGGGGAAATAACAACTCCAGCCGCGTGCACGGAAATATGTCGCGCCGCGCCCTCAATTTTTTTTGCCATGTCTATGATTTCCGTAACGTCTTTTTCGGTTTTATACATTTCCTTGAGCTCGGGAGTTTCTTTTAACGCGCGGTCTATTGTCATCGGAAAACCCTGCGCGCCCATCGGAATGAGTTTTGCGATTTTGTCACCAACGCCGTAGCCAAGATTGAGTGCACGAGTTACATCACGCACAGAGCCACGAGCCGCCATCGTACCAAAAGTACCTATTTGTGCTACCTTGTCTGCACCATATTTTTTTTTCGCATATTCAATGACTTCGTCACGACGGTTGTCGGCATAATCCATATCAATATCGGGCGGACTCGGTCGTTCTGGATTTAAAAATCTTTCAAATGGAAGCTTGTATGCGAGTGGATCTACGTTTGTGATACGCGCCAAATATGTCGTAAGTGAGCCAGCCACCGAACCTCTAATTGTCGTCAGTATTTTATTTTTGTGCGCAAACTTGAGCAAATCTTCTACTACAAGAAAATACGGCGCGTAACCTTTGTCTTTTATAACCCCGAGCTCGTATTCAAGACGCGCGATAGCTTCAGGTGTTCTTTCCATTTTACGAATCGCAAAACCTTCGTAAGCAATTCTTTTTAATTCTTCGTCGTGTGAAAGTCCATTTTCTACGATAAAATTTGGAAAAACCCATTTACCAAGTTCAAGCTCCAGATTGCACATGTCTGCAATTTTGCGCGTGTTTTCAATCGCGTCTGGTAAGTTTTTGAAATATTTTAACGCCTGTTTTTCGCTGATAAAAGAAAAATCTTCCTGCGAGTCATCTAAAATTCTTTCACTAAAATCACTGTTTGTCTGGATTGACATCAAAGTCTTGCGAGCGAGCCTGTCTTTTTCATGAATATAATAAACGTCGTGAGTAGCCACTATTTGTGTGTTGGTTTCTCTAGCGAGCGCCACGAGTGCCGTCATTTTTTCTTCGTGTCCGAGTATTTCTGGGTGATGTGATATTTCTATAAAGAAGTTATCAAGTCCATATATTTTTTTATACCAATTTATGAGCTCGCGAGCTTTATCTGTGTCGCGATTTTTGAGCGCAACAGCAATATCGCCAGAAAATGATGGCGAAATACACACCAGTCCTTCGCGGTGAAGTTCCAAAAGTTCTTTATCTACTCTCGGCTTGTAATAGAATCCTTCGAGATATGCTTTTGTGACGAGTTGAATTAAATTTTTATAACCCGATGTGTCTTTTGCCAGCAAAACTAGCCGAAAACGAGAATTGTCTATTCCTGTTTGTTTATCATTTCTTGAGCGCACCGCAAGATACGCATCTACACCGATAATTGGTTTTATTCCTGCTTCTTTGCATTCTTTATAAAAAGAAATCACTCCGTAAAGATTGCTGTTGTCGGTAAGTGCGAGCGCATCCATTCCGTTTTTTTTAGCGGCCTCTACTAGCTCGTCAATTTTCGGTAAAGCGTTTAGAAGGCTGTAATGGCTGTGTGTGTGAAGATGGATAAATTTACTCATTTTTTAGGGGAATTATGATAGAATTATAGCAAAATAGAGATGAAATATCGATATATTGTTGGTATTGACGAAGTGGGGCGTGGACCGCTTGCTGGCCCAGTATCTGTGGGCGCGGTGTGTATAAATAAATTTTTTGACATGTCTTTTTTTGCGGGCATCCGCGACTCAAAAAAACTTTCCGCACAAAAACGCAGAGAGTGGGCTGGAAAGGTAAAAAAGCTCGGACGGTCTGCGAGCGGTGTCCGTAAAAATAGCTCTCAAAAATTAAATTATTCCATCGCGTCTGTGAGTTCGTCTGTGATTGATAAAATTGGAATAAATAAGGCAATCGCGCTCGCTATCCTGCGAGCACTCAATCGTCTAAAAATAAACCCCAAAGAGTGTATGGTTTTTCTAGACGGCGGTTTACACGCACCACCTGAATATAAAAAACAACGGACGATTATTCGCGGTGATGAAAAGATTGCAGTGATAAGTCTAGCTTCAGTTATTGCCAAGCAACATCGCGACGCGAAAATGGAAAAATATGCCGAAAAATACGTCGGCTATGGTTTTGAAGAGCATAAGGGATACGGAACGTTCGAGCATTTGAAAAAAATCCGCATGCTCGGAATGTGCGATATCCACCGTAGAAGTTTTTTGAAAAAGTTTTTTGCACGCAGTTAGAGACCTAGTAGACATTGTCTTTTTTTTATAATTGTATATAATCTTCAATATATGGTTGTAAGAATGCGACACACACGGGCTCATACGGGCAACAGACGTTCTCATCACGCACTAAAGATGAGGTCTCTTTCCAAGTGTCCAAAATGCAACGCTCCAAAAATGAGTCATAGAGTATGTGCAAAATGTGGTACTTATAAAGACAAAGTAGTAGTGGATACGATGGCTAAAATCACTAAACGGCAAAAAGCTAAAGAGAAAGCGGGGAAAAAGTAAAAGTGCGGAGGTGAGTAGGAGATGGGCAGAAAGTTTAAGAAAGTGAAGTTAATGTGAAAAAAGTGCGGTGCGAGTTTCAAAAGTTCTTAAAACAAAAAAATAATGGCAAACAGGCATTTATCAAGATCAATAGTCACACAATCACTTTTTGAATGGGATTTCAATAAAAAAAGTGCTAAGGAGGCTATGGATATTTTTTCGCGCAACGCTAGCGAATTTGCGACTGGGACAGGTGATTTGGCATTTATGGAAAACTTGATGAAGAATGTCGTTGCAAAGAAAAAGGATTTGGACGTGATTATAGAAAAAGCCGCGCCAGATTGGCCAATTGATAAAATTTCTATTATTGACCGCAACATTTTGCGCATTGGACTTTACGAGCTTCTTTTTGCTGACAGAAAAGAAGTGCCCCCAAAAGTGGCTATAAACGAGGCAATTGAGCTTGCAAAGACTTTTGGTGGGGATACGAGTGGAAAGTTTGTAAACGGCGTCCTCGGTGCGGTATATAAAGAAATGGGCGAGCCGGGCAAAGACGAGACTTCAAAAAGAAAGCGTCACCCAAACATTCCAGACGACCAAGCCCCGATAGAAAAACTCGGAGGAGCTGTCGTTTTTGGAAAAGATGGCGATGACATTTATCTCGCTCTGGTGCACGATGTTTTCGGACATTGGACACTTTCAAAAGGTCATTTTGAAGAAGGGGAGGAAGATATAGCTGGAATAAAACGTGTTATAAAAGATGAGCTCGGACTCAATATAAACGTAAAAGAAGAACTCGGTAATAATGCATATATCGCTTTTTATCCAGAGAAAGGAAAGATAAAAAAACAGGTGCACTACTACCTTGCTGAGTCAAAATTTGAAGAAATGAAATTAAAAGAAAGTGGTGGACTAGATGACGTGCGTTGGTTCAAACTCGCCGACATCCTTGACCTTAATTTTTATAATGATATTCTGCCGACTATAACCAAGGCTATAAACATACTACTTGGGGACACCGCAAAGGGGACAAAGTAGAGGCGCGCGCCTGCGGGCGCGCCGAAAGCCCAAACAAACATCTCAACTAAATCACCGACCATGAACATAGACTTTTCAAAATTTGAAGAAAAATCCGGATTAAAATTCCGCGACAAAACGCTACTGAAACAAGCGTTTGTTCATCGTTCATATATAAACGAAAACAAAGACTCTGGTCTGGAACACAACGAACGCTTGGAATTTTTAGGTGACGCTGTACTTGAGCTTGTCATTACAGATTATTTATACAAAGAGTATCCTGGATCAAATGAAGGTCAGATGACGAGCTTTCGTAGTGCGCTTGTGAATGCAACAACTTGCGCGCGCGTTGCCACATCTCTTTTTGTAAATGACTTTTTACTTTTATCTCGCGGAGAAATGAAAGACACTGGTCGCGCACGACAATACATTTTGGCCAACACACTTGAAGCGATTATAGGTGCGATTTATGTAGATCAAGGATACGAAGTTGTAAAAGAATTTATTTACAAAAATATTTCACCACTTATCGGAGATATTATTTCAAAGGGCACATGGATAGATTCAAAAAGTTTATTTCAGGAAAAAGCGCAGGAAATGGAAAGCACCACTCCTGCCTATAAAACAACAAAAGAAACTGGGCCTGATCACGATAAAAGATTTACGGTGGGCGTGTATCTTGGTAAGAATCTTGTAGCTTCTGGCGAAGGGGAATCAAAACAAGATGCAGAACAAGAGGCTGCACGAAAAGGACTTGAAAAGAAGGGGTGGTAAAAAAACAAAGTTAGTTAGAAGTCAAGCATTTTATACGGCTCAAAATAATGCTAATCTTAAGCACATATGTATCTGAAAGGTCTGGAAATTAACGGCTTTAAATCATTCGCCAAAAAAAGTAATCTAGAGTTTACATCGGCAATTTCTGCTATCGTTGGCCCAAACGGTTCTGGAAAATCAAACATCGCCGAGGCGTTTCGTTTTGTGCTTGGCGAACAATCTATAAAATCTTTACGCGGAAAAAAGGGCGAAGATCTGATTTTTAACGGTAGCGCAGACACAGGTCGCTCAAATCGTGCTTCTGTAAAAGTAATTTTTGATAATAGAAAAAGATTTTTGAATATTGATTTTGATGAAGTTTCTTTGGAACGTGTCGTGCATCGCGATTCTGTAAACGAGTATTTTATAAACGGTAGTCAGGCGCGTCTCAAAGATATCATTGAGCTTCTTTCTGGTGCACACATCGGCTCATCTGGTCATCATATTATTTCGCAAGGTGAAGCCGACAAAATTTTAAATGCAAATCTAAAAGATCGTCGCGCGATGATTGAAGATGCGCTTGGTCTAAAAATTTATCAATACAAGCGTCAAGAAAGTGAACGCAAGCTCGGAAAAACGCAGGACAATATTGCATCTGTGGAATCTTTACGAAAAGAAGTTGCGCCACACTTGCGATTTCTCAAAAAGCAGATGGAGAAAGTGGAAAAAACTTTGCAGATGAAAGATGAGCTTTTAGGGCTTTATTTAGAATATTTGAAGCGTGAAGATGATTATATAAAATTTACTCATGCTAGTAATGTAGCGGAACGTGCGCCTTTACAAAAAGAATTACACAAGCTTGAAGCCGAGCTAGCAAGTGCGAAAAAAATCTTGGAGGGCTCAACGGGAAAAGATAAAAAAAGTATTGAACTTATTTTGCTTGAAGAAAAAATCCGTGGCGTGCGTGTAGAAAAAGATTTTTTAATGCGCGACCTCGGCAGAATAGAAGGCGAAGTGTCTTCAGAAGAACGTATAATAAAAAAACAAAAAGAAATCGCGCAATCTGAAGAGGGGAAAATGGTGAGTTTGAAAGAAGTTGAAGGTTTTGTAGATGAAGTTGTCCGAAGCGCCGAAAGCGCGGAGAGTTTGAGCGACATCGGTGCATTAAAAAAACTTTTTGATAATATAAAAAAGATTGTCGTGGGTTTTGTGGTGAAAAATCGCTCAGGTGGAAATGACGCGCTCGTAAGAGAGTCCGAAGAATATTTGGCTGAGCTTTTTCTACAGAAAAAAGATTTGGAGGGGAAAGTGGTTTCGCTTGAAAAAAAAGAGGTAGCTTTTCAGGCAGAATACAACGAACTCCGCGCGGAAATTGAGCGAGAAAAAGATACAAACAGAGAAGCGGAGCGAGCGATGTTTAGCTTGATGACACGACAAAATGAGGTCATTGTGGCGCTCACAAACGTAAAAAATGCTGAAGATAAAATAAAACTTGATGAAGAAAATTTTAAGCGCGAGCTTGGCGAAGCTCGCGTACTTGTGGGAAGAGCGGTGCTAGATTTTGCGTCGCACACCCTCGCGCCTGCGGGCTCGGGTTCAACTACTGGCTCGGACGAAAACGCGAGCGAAAACGCTTTTGGTCACGGTGCCAATATTGTTGCACATACGGGCGAACACACAAACATGAACACAAACGCCGACGACTCAAACAAAAACGAACCCCGCGCAGTTCAAGAAGATCGTCACCATGCGATAGAAAAAATTAAAATTCGCATAGAAGACGCGGGCGGAGGAGGAAGCGACGAAATAATGAAAGAATTTAAAGAGGTGAGTGAGCGTGATTCTTTTTTGGAGCGAGAGCTTGGCGATTTGCAAAAATCAGCCGAGTCGCTAGAGATTCTCATCACAGAGCTTGATGAAAAGCTCACAACGGAATTTAAAAACGGTGTGGAAAAAATCAATGTTCAGTTTCAGGAATTTTTCTCACTAATGTTTGGTGGCGGAAATGCATCGCTACTTGTAGTGAAAGAAAAAAAGAAAAATCGCGCTCGCGACTCTCGCGACGATAGTGACACAGATTTATCTGCCGTGCTTGAAATGGAAGACGGACAAATTCCAGAAGAGGAAGACGAGCTGGAAGGCTTGGATATTACTGTGAGTCTGCCTCGCAAAAAAATCAAAGGCCTCGTAATGCTTTCTGGTGGCGAGCGAGCGCTTACCTCTATCGCACTTCTTTTTGCAGTATCTCAGGTAAATCCGCCACCATTTATTATTCTTGATGAAACTGATGCCGCGCTAGATGAAGCCAACTCAAGAAAATACGGAGATATGATAGAGAACTTATCAAAATATTCTCAACTTATTTTAATTACACACAATCGCGAGACGATGTCGCGCGCGGGAATTCTTTACGGCGTAACTATGGGTTCAGGCGGTATTTCAAAATTACTTTCTATTGAGTTTGAGGAGGCTGTGGACGTGGCTAAATAAAAATCGTCTCTCGCCAGTTTTTTTTATATCATATTTTCAAGCCAATTTTTTTAGTAACGACAATCATTTTGTCCTCCAAAATTTCTATCCTTTTTGTGTTGCCTAATGTGTACATTTCAAGCTTATCAAATCTATAATCAAATCTTTTTTCCGTTTTTTCAAATCTTTCGTCCACCAAATCAAATTTTTGGTGCATTTCTTCAAATCCTTTTGCAACCGCTAAAGCTAAATTATCAATCTTACTGTTCGTTGCTATTTCTAAATTATCAATCTTCTTGATTAAAGACGACTTTACTCCATCAATATTCTCATTTACTTCTAAAAATCCCTCGTCTACTTTTAAAGACAACTTTCCCACCGTGGAAGACAACTTACCCATTTTTAAAGACAACTTATTCACCGATACAGCCAACTTTCCGATTTGTTTCTCAATTGTTTTGCTCATATAGTTTTTTTATTAATAATAATTATACACCCGCGATCAAGGGGCAAACAATTATTTTACCAACTACACTATGAAATATATATAAAGAAAAGATAAAGTCACAAAGCGCGCCTAAAAATATGCTTAAAATAGGAGGTTAAACCATAGCAAAATCCAATATCTTTTTATTTAAATCCGCATTCAACACCTTAAATTTTATTTTATCGCCAAGAGAATATTTTTTACCAGTACGCACGCCAATAATAGCGTAATTTTTTTCATCAAGCTCATACATATCATCTTTCATATCACGGAGTTTTATCATTCCTTCACTTTTTGAAGTAACCTCTTCTACATAAATACCCCATTCTGTAACTCCAGAAATCGTGCCCTCAAATTCTTGACCAACTCGTTTGCTCATATATTCTACTTGCTTGTATTTTATAGACGCACGCTCGGCTTCTGCAGCAGAAATTTCTTTTTCGCTCGCGTCCATAGAAATTTTTTCATATTTTACGAATTCATCTTGCGCTACCTTTCCTTCGACAAGCTGACGTTGCAAAAGTCTGTGCACGATAAGATCTGGATAACGACGAATTGGGGAAGTGAAATGTGTGTAAAATTCAAAACCCAAACCAAAGTGCCCAACATTTTTTGTAGAATAAATAGCTTTTGCCATTGAGCGAATAGTTGCAGTTTTAATTAAAGATTCTGCGGGCGAGCCAGATATTTTTTGTAACATTGCATTTATATCTTTTGAAGTTATGTTGCCGTTTTTGCTCTTGAGCTCAAAACCCAGTGCTTTTAAAAATATAGACAAGTTTTCTATTTTTTCTACGTTTGGTTCAGGATGAATTCTGTAAATAAATGCTCGGCCGTCTTTACTTTTTTCATTTACTTTAAAAACCACTTCAGCTACTTCGCGGTTGGCGAGAAGCATAAATTCTTCGACGAGCTTGTGAGTATCAAGTCGCTCTTTTCTGTAAACACTTATCGGCACACCTTCCGCATCCAGCTGAAATTTTACTTCGTCTGTCTCAAATTCAATCGCGCCGTTTATTCGTCTTTCTTCTTGATAAATTTTTGCGATTTTATTTAAAATATTTAACTCTTTTGAAAATTCGCCCGCACCACTCACGCCATCTTTCACAGTATTTATACTTTCCATCGCATTTTCATAAGTAAATCTTTTGTTTGAGTTGATGACAGTTTTTCCAAACCATTTTTCTTTTACAGCACCTTTTGCAGTCATCACAAAAACCGCCGAAAAAGCCAGCTTGTCTTCGCGCGGATTTAGACTACACATGTCATTTGAAAGCTCTTCTGGAAGCATAGGAATTGTGCGGTCTACGAGATACACAGAAAAGCCACGCTTGCGTGCTTCTTTATCTAGCACAGTGCCTTCAGTCACAAAATGTGATACGTCCGCGATATGCACACCTATTTCATAATCGCCGTGAGTGAGTTCTTTAAAAGATATTGCATCATCAAAATCTTTTGCGTCCACAGGGTCAATAGTGAAAGTCGTTGTCCCACGAAAATCTTTTCGGCTGGCGACTTCTTGTGCAAAATTTTCTCGCGCCGTGCTCGCAGCTTTTCTTGCGTCTTCTTCTACCTCTGGCGTAAAATCTGTATCAAAACCTTTTTCCAAAACGATAGATTGCATTTCCACATCATGCACACCTTTTTTCCCAAGCACGCGAAGCACTTCGCCACGAGGCCTGCTTTCCATATCTTTCCATTCTGTAATGTGGACGAAAACTTTGTCGCCGTCCTGCGCGTTGCCAGCACTTGAAGCAGGCACCAAAATATCGCGATAAAACTTTTTATCATCAGGCACGAGGAAAAAATCGCCACTTGCTTTGTCATCCACTTTTTCCATCGTTCCCACAAATTCCATTCGTGCACGCTTTATGATTTTTGTCACCTCACCTTGCTGGCGAATACCTTTTACAAGAGGAAGAAGCGCGACTTCCACCTCGTCGTCGTTGAGCGCTGTCTTGATCCCGCTTGTTTGTATTTCAATATCCTCTAGCACGCCCTCTACTGGCAGATAGCCGATGACCTTTGAAGTAATTTTAATGTGACCGGAAACCTTTTTTGGCATTTGTAAAAACTATATCAGAAGCTGGGCAAAACTGGAAATCTCGGCACGTCCAGTTTTTTGAGCGTTTGACCAAATCATTCGCTTCTGTTAAGATAATCGCCATGTTAAAAATTAGATTACAAAGAGTAGGCAGAAAGCACGAACCGACATTTCGGCTCGTTTTGTCTGATTCTAAAAATGGTCCAAAAAGTGGAAAAACTTTGGAGACTTTGGGCGCGTACGATTCTCGTCGTGGCGAAAAAGCGGAGTTTAAAAACGACCGAATAAAGCACTGGATTTCTGTTGGCGCACAACTTTCTGGAACAGTTCACAACCTACTTATTTCTAGGAAAATTATTGAAGGAAAAAAGGTAAACGTCTTACCAAAGAAAAAGCCAATCGCGAAAGAGGCGAGTGAAGCGCCGGCTGGTGCACCCGTTGTGACTGCGACTAGTGAGGCGGTAGTTGCACCTGCATCTGCAGAAGTTGTTGCTCCATCCGCTGACGTGACCGCTCCAGTTTCTACGGAACCTGCACCTGCACCTGCACCGACTCCAGACGCCGAAGCAACTCCTGAAGCAACACCAGCTATTGAAGTAGCTCCTACCCCTGAACCAAAAGTGAAAGCGGAAACTCCCGCTGAAGCTCCACAAGCCTAAATTTTAAAAACGAAAGAACATCCGAAGGGGTGTTTTGTGTTGACTATGTTTTTAAATATTATAAAATTAAAGAAGCAGTAAAAAAGTCGCACACTGCACGAAAGTAATTCTTATTATCAGATTAGTTTAGTAAATTTAAATATGGAACAAGACGCACAGTTTTTAGAATACGTAGTGAAAGCTTTGGTAGACAATCCAAACGATGTAAAGATTAAAAGAACAGTAGACGAAATGGGCGTGCTCATGAGCCTCGACGTCAACTCCGCAGACATGGGAAAAATAATTGGCCGAGAAGGCAACACAGCAAAAGCAATCCGAACTTTGCTCCGCGTAGTGGGGATGAAAAACAATGCTCGTGTAAATCTTAAAATCAACGAGCCAGAAGGCTCAGTGAGAGGCGAACCCAAAGCTTCAAAGACGGTAGATGAGGCGATGGAGGATCTTAAAATCTAGATAAAAAGGTAAATAAAATAAAAAGAGTATCTCGAAAAGCACGCGTAAAAGCCTGCTGGCTTTTCTGCTCCGCTCAGCGCTGTTGCGCCTGCGTGAGTCTTTTCTCAATACTTTTTTTATTTTATTTACCTTGCATTTTATCAGATTTTATCGTTTAATAGTCTTATGACATTCCACATAATCACATTATTTGAGGACGCTTTTAGCTCGTATCTAGGCGAGTCTATTATTAAGCGTGCGATTGAAGACAAAAAGATCCGCATTAAATTTTACAATCCGCGCGACTTCAGTGACGACAAATGGCGACGTGTAGATCAAAAACCATACGGAGGAGGTCCGGGAATGGTTATTCAAGCATTACCTGTGGTGAAAGCGATAGCGAAAGCAACATCTAAAATCAGCGCGCGCGACAAAAAATTTACAAAAATTATTTTCCTATCGCCGAGCGGAAAACAATTTACAAACGAATACGCAAAAATTTCCGCGAAAAAATATAAAAACATTATCATTATTTCAGGTCGTTATGAAGGCATTGACGCTCGCATAAAAAAAATTTTCAAAATGGAAGATGTGTCCGTCGGACCATTTGTGCTCACGGGCGGGGAATTGCCCGCGATGATTTTGATAGATTGTATCGCACGACAGGTAAAAGGCGTGCTTGGTTCTGCACAGTCGCTTGAAGAATCGCGCATCGCAAGCCCCGACGTTTACACTCGCCCAGAAGTTTTCACTTTCAAAAACAAAAAATATTGCGTCCCAAAAATTCTCCTTTCAGGCAATCACGCAAAAATAGACGAGTGGAGGAAAGGGAGGAAGAAGTAGAAAATAATCGATTATTGTGATAATATGTAGTTACTAATATGCTTAATTTCCTAAAAAACAAAAAAAGCGATATAAAAAAGGTTGCAGAAAAGCAACTCAAAAAGAACATGTGTGTTATTGAGTCACTCCGCGATTATGACCAAGGGGAAAAAGACATTTCAACCAGTAAACTCGAACGAAGTTTGCCTCGTATAAGAGTTACTTCTTAAGAAAAATTTTGTTTCTTTCCCGCCAACTTCAGATGGTAGAAATAAAATTGATCCTATAATTTGATGGGGGGGGGTAGAATTATAGGTAAGCCACCAAGACCAATAACGGCAAGCTGTTTTTCTTTCTATTTGTTGTTGACAAAAAATCACCCCGCCTCTATACTATCCTTAATTGCATAGATTGAGTTACGACCGTAGGTGCAAAGTTTAGTAGTTGTATTTCGCACACCTTGCCTACATACAATAGATAAATTAGTAACCCAATTATAAAGACACCTTTACAAAAGGTGGTTTTTGGCTTTCCGCCATTTCTTCATTTATATGACACCACAAATAAATACCGGGGCACATACACCCCGAGAGAAAAAGTTTTTCGGTCGTTTTAAAAAGCCACTTGCACCAATACCAAATCTTGTGGAGTCACAAATGATTTCATTTACTTGGCTGATTGAAAAAGGACTCAAAGAAATTTTTGATGAGTTTTCTTCAATAAAAGATTATTCAGAAAAAAAGTTTCAACTAGATTTTACTGGTTTTGAATTGAGCGCTCCAAAATACGACGAGTATTATGCAAAAGACAACAAAATGTCTTACGAAGCTCCGCTCAAAGTAAAAGTAAAACTCACAAATCATATTTTAAAAACTGTAAAAGAGCAGGAAATTTTTCTTGCAGATTTTCCACTCATGACTGCTCACGGTACTTTTATCGTTTCTGGAATTGAGCGCGTTATCGTGCCTCAGCTCGCTCGTTCATTTGGAGTTTTCTTTACATCTCAAGAAGTAAAAGGACGTATACTTTTTGGTGCAAAAATAATTCCATCGCGTGGTGCTTGGATTGAAATAGAAACTGATGCGGAAAATGTGCTTTATGTGCGTGTAGATAAAAAGCGAAAATTTCCGATCACGTCCCTTCTCCGTGTCCTTGGCGCGACTACAGATAAGGATATTTTGGCGCTTTGCAAAGATAATGAATTTGCAAAAACTTACCTTGAAAAGTCGCTTGCAAAAGATCATGCAAAAACTCTAGACGAATCTTATGTAGAGATTTACAAAAAACTTCGTGACGGCGACCTAGCTGCGGTAGAAAACGCAAAAGAATTTGTCCTTTCTATTTTCAGCAAAGACCGATACGACCTTTCTCCAGTCGGACGTTTTAGATTTAATCAGCGATTTGGAAAACCACTTGATGAAAAATCTCGTGTTCAAAAAACTATTTCTCTGGACGATATAAAAACTATCGTTTCAAATATTGTAACCTTAAACAACACAGAAGATGCGCACGAAGACGATATTGATCATCTTGGTTCACGGCGCGTGCGATATGTCGGTGAGCTTTTTCAGCAAAAAATCCGAATAGGTATGGCGCAAATAAAGCGAAATATTCAAAACAGAATGTCTACTGTGGATACAGATGTGACACTTCCTGTTCAATTTATTAGCCCAAAACCTCTGCAAGCTCGCATCAAAGAATTCTTCACAACAAATCAACTTTCACAATTTATGCAACAGACAAATGCTCTAGAAGAACTAGAACATTTACGAACTCTTTCAGCTCTCGGGCCGGGAGGACTCAATCGTTCACGTGCAGGCTTTGAAGTGCGCGATGTGCACACGTCTCATTACGGCAGACTTTGTCCTATCCACACACCCGAAGGTCCAAACATCGGTCTTATTTTACGTCTTGCGCTTTATGCTCGTATAAATGAGTTTGGAATGATTGAAACTCCTTATGCAAAAGTAAAAAATGGAAAAGTGACTGACGAGATTATTTATATGAATGCTCTTGAAGAAGAACTTTACAAAATTGCACACGCTGCAACGACGACTGACGAGAGCGGAAAAATAATAGAAGAAGATGTAGAAGTGCGGATCAAAGGCAAACCAGGACTTGTGTCAAAAGATCAGGTGGATTTTATAGATGTTGCAACCAATCAGGCATTTTCTGTCGCGACTTCAATGATTCCATTTTTAAACCACGACGATGCCAATCGCGCACTTATGGGATCAAACATGCAAAAACAAGCCACTCCTTGTATCGTTCCTGAAGCGCCACTCGTAGCAACAGGTATAGAAGACCGAGCAGTAATGGACACAGGACGACTCCTTATCGCAGGCGAAGCGGGGACAGTTACTCATTCAGACGCAAAAAAAATCATTATCAAAAATGAAAAAGGAAAGGTGCGTGAATACAAACTTGTAAACTTTTCACGAACAAACGGCTTCACCGCTTTCTATCAGCGACCAGCGGTAAATGTCGGCGACAAAGTGAAAAAAGGGCAGGTGATAGTAGACAATTCATCTAGCGATCGCGGACAAATGGCACTCGGACAAAATATCTTGGTTGCCTTCATGTCTTGGTCCGGCTCAAATTACGAAGACGCGATTATCGTTTCAGAACGGCTTGTAAAAGAAAGTAAATTTAGCTCAATTCACATTGAAGAATTTGTTGTAAACGTGCGCGACACCAAGCTAGGTCCTGAAGTGACTACATGCGACATCCCAAACGTGGGCGAAGGAAAACTTAAAAATCTTGCAGAAGACGGCATCATACGCGTCGGAGCAGAAGTGCGATCTGGCGATATTCTCGTAGGAAAAATTACTCCAAAAGGCGAAACGCAACTTACTCCAGAAGAGCGACTACTTCGTTCACTTTTCGGTGAAAAAGCTCGCGATGTAAAAGATACATCAAAAAGAATGGAAGGAGGAAAGCGTGGACGTATTATAAATGTGCAAGTTTTCTCTCGTGAAAAAGGCGACAAGCTAGAGAGCGGAATTATAAAAAGAATTCATATTGAAGTCGCACAACTCCGTACAGTATCCGTCGGTGACAAGCTCGCTGGACGACACGGAAACAAAGGAGTTATTTCAAGAATTCTTCCAGAAGAAGATATGCCATACATGGCAGACGGTACTCCGATAGATATTATTTTGACTCCGCTAGGTGTGCCATCTCGTATGAATCTCGGGCAGATTTTAGAGCTTCATCTTGGACTTGCAGCACACACTCTCAACTATCAAGCTATTATTCCTCCATTTACAGGTGCGACTGATAAAGAAATAAAAGAGGAACTCAAAAAAGCAGGCTTTAGTGAAAACGGCAAAATGAAACTCTTTGACGGACGCACAGGTGTGGCTTTCAACCAAGAAATCGCAGTGGGTTATATGTATATAATGAAACTCCATCACATGGTAGAAGATAAAATTCACATGCGTTCTATCGGACCTTATTCTCTTATCACTCAGCAACCACTCGGAGGAAAGGCACAAGGTGGAGGACAGAGATTTGGAGAAATGGAAGTGTGGGCGCTACTTGGTCACGGCGCGGCTTATACTTTGCGAGAAATGCTTACAATAAAATCTGATGATATTATCGGACGTTCAGCTGCATTTGATGCAATAGTAAAAGGTGAAAGAATCGGTGAACCAAATACACCTGCCTCATTTAATGTGCTTCTTAATAATCTTCGTGGAATCGGACTTGATATAGATCTAAAAGTGCCAAAAAGGTCGCAAGCAGATGAAGACGAGGGCGAATAAAATTACTCCACCAAATAAAACAAAAACATGAACACAAAATATACAATAAAAAATAAAAATATGCGTTCTCCACAGGTGGATTTTGATATGATCACTTTAAAGCTTGCGTCTCCAGAAAAAATAAAAGAGTGGTCTTTCGGCGAAGTGACAAAACCAGAAACTATCAATTACCGAACACAGCGTAGTGAACGAAGTGGTCTTTTTGATGAAAAGATTTTTGGTCCAGATAAAGACTATGAGTGTTACTGTGGAAAATATCGAGGAATTCGTTACAAGGGAGTAGTTTGTGAAAAATGTGGAGTGGAAATCACACGCTCTATCGTGCGTCGTGAAAGAATGGGACACATAGAGCTTGCGACACCAGTTTCACACATTTGGTTTTTGCGAAGTATGCCATCTCGTATCAGTATGATTTTAGGTATTCCTACTTCAGATTTGGAAAAAGTTATTTATTTTGCTGGCTACATTATCACAAACGTGTCAGAGCCAGAGCGACTTTGCATTCTTAAAGATTTAGATTCTGAGTTTAAGTCAAAAATAAAATCTGTTCAAGACGACAAGACAAAAGAAGCGATAAAAGAAATGCTCGTCACTGCAAAAAAAGACATTGAAAGTGTGCAGAAAGGACGCGTGCTTGATGAAGTAGAGTATCACAATTTTTCTGTAAAATACGGAACGCTTTTTGAGGCGGGAATTGGTGCGGAGGCAATTTACAAAATTTTCAAAAGTGTTGACCTTCCAGCTCTTGAAAGTGCTCTTGTAAAAAGTCACGAAACGGCGGGCGCTATTGAAATAGAAAAACTAAACAAACGCCTTTCTCTTGTGCGTTCAATGATAAAAACTGGCGTGCGACCAGAGTGGATGTTTATGACTCGTATTCCTGTTATTCCACCAGCACTACGTCCGATGGTGCCACTTGATGGAGGACGTTACGCTACTTCAGACGTAAATGACCTTTATAGGCGCGTTATCAACCGAAACAATCGTCTCAAAAAACTCAAAGAAATCGGTGCGCCAGAAGTTATTTTGCGAAACGAGAAAAGAATCTTACAAGAGGCAGTGGATTCTTTGATTGATAATTCTATTCGTCACGGTAATTCACCTTCTTCTGCCGTAAATCAGTCTCAGCGTCGTCCGTTAAAATCTCTCGCCGACAATTTAAAAGGTAAGCGAGGTCTTTTCCGCGCAAACCTTCTTGGAAAACGCGTAGATTATTCTGGACGTTCTGTTATCGTCGTCGGACCTGAGCTAAAGCTCAATCAATGTGGTCTTCCAAAACACATGGCTCTTGAACTTTTCAAACCATTTATAATTTCAGAGCTTATCAAGCACGAGCTCGCATACAACATTCGCGGAGCAAGCCGACTTATAGAAGACGGTATTGCAGAAGTCTGGGCTATTCTTGAAGAAGTGATAAAAGATAAATACGTGCTTCTAAACCGCGCTCCTACTTTGCATCGTCTCGGCATTCAGGCTTTCAAACCGATCTTGATTGAAGGAAATGCGATAAAAGTGCACCCACTTGTATGTACAGCGTTCAACGCCGACTTTGACGGTGATCAGATGGCGGTGCACGTTCCTCTTTCTATTGAAGCGCAGGCAGAAGCTCGCGACATAATGGCTTCTGATAAAAATATTCTAAAACCAGGAAGTGGAAACCTCGTTGCTTCTATTGACAAGCTGGATATTGTGCTTGGTTGTTATTGGATGACAAAAATTATTGACGGTGAAAATGGCGAAGGAAAACATTTTGAAAGTCCTACAAGTGCTATCCGAGCTTTCAGTTACGACGGTGCTGGTTTTAGAGCAAAAATAAAAGTATTGCCAACAGAAGAAATAAAATACAAAGCATTTGAGGGAAAGATTTTTGAGTCATCCATTGGTCGCCTACTTTTCAACAGTGTTTTGCCTGCTGATTATCCTTACATCAACACTGAAATTGATCGTAAAAAAATGGGCGTGCTCATTGACGATCTCATTGAAAAATACGGAATTGAAAATATTCCTCCTATTTTGGACAACATAAAGGCTTTTGGTTTTGAGTATGCCACATATTCTGGCGTAACATGGGGAATTGATGACGTGCTTGTGCCTGAAGGAAAAAACGCTGTAATAAGTGCCGCAAAAGCTAAATCAGATCAAATAGTGGATCAATATAATTCTGGTTTTATTTCTGAAGAAGAAAGACTGCGAAAAAATATTGAAATTTGGCACGGCGCAAAAAATGAAATTGAAAAACTCATTCCCGGAACTCTGGAAAAACATGGTTCTGTATACGATATGATAAATTCTGGAGCGAGAGGTTCTGTCGGTAACATTACTCAAATGGTGGGAATGAAAGGTCTTATTCAAAATACCGCTGGAGATACTATTGAATTTCCAATTCTTTCTTGTAGTAAAGAGGGTCTAAGTCCACTTGAATATTTCATCACAACTCACGGTTCTAGAAAAGGTCTTACTGACATAGCGCTCAACACTGCAAAAGCAGGGTACCTTACTCGTAGACTTTTTGATGTCGCTCAAGACGCTATCATTACCGAAGAAGATTGTGGTTCAAAAGAAGGCATCAAGCTTAATAAAGATAATGCATCAGGAATTGAAATTCCACTTTCTCGCAATTGCAAAGGACGCTTCCTCGCTGAAGACGTAGTAAACGCGAGCGGAAAAGTGCTTTTCACAAAAGGTGATTTTCTTACAAAAGAAAACGCGCTCATTATAGACAAAGAAGGAATACAAGAAGTTATCGTGCGTTCACCACTTATTTGTAAAACTCCGACTGGCGTTTGTGTAAAATGTTACGGAGCAGATCTCGGAAAACACAAAATCATTGACCTTGGTGAAGCAGTGGGAACTGTCGCGGCACAAGCTATCGGTGAGCCGGGAACACAGCTGACAATGCGTACATTTCACGCTGGAGGTACAGCGTCTGTCGGTGGAGATATTACTCAAGGTCTTCCCCGCGTGGAAGAAGTTTTTGAAAAACGAAAACCAAAAAATCCTGCTGTCATAAGTCATGTAGATGGCGTTGTGGTAAAAGTAGAAAACACTGGCGCAGACAAAAAGATTGTAGTGCTTCCTGAAATTTCTGACAAATCAAAATTAAAAACAAAGGGTGAAATAGAATACCTAGTGAGTATTCAGCGTATGATTATGGTAAAAGTAGGCGACAAGGTGGTGAAAGGTGAAATGTTTACCGACGGTTCTGCAGACATAGACGAGCTCTTCAAATACGCTGGAAAAGAAAAAACAGAAAACTATATCATTCGTGAAATTAATAAACTTTATGAACTTCAAGGAGAAGCTGTTTCTAGAAAACACATTGAAGTCATAGTGCGACAAATGTTTGGACGACGTAAAATAAAAGAAAAGGGAAGTACAGGACTTTCTGTGGGCGATGTAGTGGAAATGTCTGAATATTCAGCTGAAAATAAAATCGCCCGCGCCGCTGGTTTGGAAGAAGCAAAATCAGAGCCTGTCGTGATGGGTATTACAGAAGTGTCACTTTCAAGAAAGAGTTTCCTTTCTGCCGCCTCATTTCAACACACTACAAAAGTGCTTATAAATGGCGCTATCCGAGGTAATACAGACAAACTTATAGGTCTAAAAGAAAATGTTATTATCGGTCGCTTGATTCCTGCGGGAACTGGCTTTCATGGAAGTCCAAAGCAAAAGATGATTGAAAAAATACAGAGTGAGTAGTGCGATAATGGTGCGTCGGATTGGCTAGTTTGAAAAAATTTATGTCATCCTCTGTAGATCAAATAAAAGAAAAGCTTGATATCGCCGACATTGTCGCTTCGTATATTAAACTTGAAAAAGCAGGCGGAAATTTTAAGGGAAAGTGTCCGTTTCATAATGAAAAAACTCCGTCGTTTTTCATTTCACCAGACAGAGGCACTTATTATTGTTTTGGTTGTGGTGCAAAAGGCGATATTTTTACTTTTGTTCAGGAGTTTGAAGGACTAGATTTTCGTGGTGCTTTGAAAAATCTAGCTTTGCGTGCTGGAGTAGAGCTTGGACACGAAAATGTCGCCGAGCGAAGTGAGAAAGATCGTTTGTATTCTGTGCTTGCGCAGGCAACTTTCTTTTTTCAGAAAAAACTCTCTGAAAATGCTGATGCAAAAAATTATTTACTCGGACGCGGACTCACAGAAGAAAGTATAAAAGAATGGTCTATCGGCTACGCACCGAATGCGTGGCAAGAGCTACACGATTTTCTGCTGGGAAAAGGTTTTACAAAACCAGAGCTTGAGCGTGTAGGCTTGATCAAAAAAAGCGACAAACGTCCGGGCGAATATTATGACGTATTTCGTGGACGAATTGTTTTTCCTATCTTTGATGTCGCAGGTAAAGTAATTGCGTTTTCTGGAAGAATTCTCGTAGACGACGGTAAGTCGCCGAAATATTTAAACACTTCAGAAACAATTCTTTTCAACAAATCGCAGACACTTTACGGCTTACACAAAGCAAAAGTAGATATTCGTCGGAAAGATTACTGCGTGCTCGTAGAGGGACAAATGGATCTCGTAATGGTGCATCAAGCTGGGTTTGGTAACACTATCGCTTCTTCTGGCACAGCTTTTACTGCCGAGCATCTTGGTAAGCTGGGACGTCTCTCCAATCGTATCGTGCTCGCTTTTGACGCCGACGGCGCGGGTTTTACTGCAGCAAATAAAAGTGCACAGCTTGCCTTGTCTCTCGGAATGGAAGTGAAAATTGCACTTTTACCAAAAGGCACCGATCCAGCTGAACTCATAAAAAATGATCCAGATAAATGGAAAAGCGCGCTTCAAAATACTATGCACATTATTGATTTCTATATGCAATCCTTGCTCGCGCAAAATTCTGACGCGGTGAAAAAAGATCCGCGAAAGCTCGGCAAAGAAATACAAAGTAAGGTTTTACCTTATGTAAATCAGCTTCCAAGTAGTATTGAACGAGCGCACTTTGTTTCAAAGATTGCCGAGCGAGCTGGGATTAAAGAAGAAGCTGTGTGGGAGGATTTAAAAAAAACTCCAGCATTTACACAGAATGTGCATAGTACAAATGTAGCGGGTGGAGTTGTAAACGAGGCTTTGCGTACTAGGCAAGCCGATCCATCTTTTCGTAAAAATTCAATTGAAAAAAAGATACTCGGAATAAAAATGTGGCAAGAAAGTGTGTCTAGTCCGCACATAAAATCCACCGAACTTTTACAAAAATTAAAAGACATAGTGGGCGAAGAATCAGTCTCAAAACTTCTCGCCGAGCTTGAATCTACACAAAGTGAGCTGATTTTTGAGATTGAGTCGTATTATGATAATAGCGACACACTCACAGCGGAGATAGACGAACTTTTTATGAATCTGCAGGAAGAACGCTTAAAAGAGGAGTTTACAAGAGTGATGACAGAGCTAGGAATTGCGGAAAAAAGCAAAGACGCAGAAAAGGTAAAAGAATTGCTAGAAGTTTGCCAAGAATTATCAAAAAAAATAACAGCTTTACCAAAAAAACAATAATTTAAACAAGAATATAAATATATGAAAAAAAATAAAAAAACAAAAAATAAAAAGCAAGCTGTGAAAAAAGTGAAAAAAACTGGTAAAAAAAAGGCAACATTTACAAAAAAAATAAAAGTAAAAAAGTCCGCAAAGAAAACTCCTGCACAAAAATCAAAAGCTAGAGTATCAGCAAAAAAATCTCAAAAATCAAATCATAGTGTAAAACAGCTTCTCGCTAAAGGTAAAGAGCGAGGTTTCATTACTTATGATGAAATTCTAAAAGAATTCCCAACGATTGAAGACAACATTCTTTTTCTAGAAGAGCTATATTCTCAGCTTTCTGTGGCAGGAATTGATATTCTTGAAGGGGGAGGACTTCTTGATTCAAAAGACCCCGCTGATGATCCTGCAGTTAAAAAATATACTTACAATAAAGGCGAGGGTTCTCCATACGATTCTATTCAAATGTATTTAAAAGAAATTGGTCAATATCCTCTCATTTCTGGCGCGACAGAAAAAGAACTCGCAAAGAGAATTGAAAAGGGAGATGACGAAGCAAAAAATCTGCTCGCTAGGTCCAATCTACGCCTCGTGGTTTCAATCGCTAAAAAATATGTTGGAAGAAGTCCAGACTTGACGCTTCTTGATTTAATTCAAGAAGGAAACCTCGGATTATTTAAAGCTGTAGATAAATTTGATTGGACAAAAGGATACAAATTTTCTACTTATGCGACTTGGTGGATTCGTCAGGCTATTACTCGAGCACTAGCTGATCAGTCGCGGACTATTCGTGTGCCAGTGCATATGGTGGAAACGATTGCAAAATACAAGCAAGTGGTGCGCCGACTTTCTCAAGACCTCGGACGAGATCCTTTACCAGAAGAAGTCGCGATGGAAATGAATTTGGACGTGGATAAAATTTATAATATTGAAAAAATTGATCAGAGTACGGTATCTCTTGAAAGTCCAGTGGGTGACGATGGTGATGACGGCAAATCAACTCTCGGGGATTTTATTCCTGATGATAAAATACTTTCGCCAGACCAAGATTCTTCACGACGGATTATTTCTGATCAAGTAAAAGAACTTTTAAATAATCTTCCACCAAAAGAGCGCAGGATATTGGAAATGCGACACGGGCTTGTAGACGGTATTACTCATACTCTTGAAGAGGTGGGAAAAGAGTTTGGGGTGACTCGCGAGCGTATTAGACAGATTGAGGCAAAGGCGCATGAAAAGATACGACAGCATGAGAATATTGATCGTTTGAGGAATTACTAGGCAACAAAAAAATAAATAAGTTGTGTTTTCAGAGCACGCGTAAATCGTTGCTACGATTTCTGCTCCGCTCGGCGCCGTCGCGCCTGCGCGAGTCTCTTAAAACACAACTTATTTATTTTTTGTGACCCAGACAATTTTCTTGACACAAAGTCACAATAGGTGTATAGTAGCAAAAGATAGAACCTTGAAACAATTTGCAAACCTCGCCATAGCCTAAAGGGCCTTAAACATAGGGCTTTCTAGGCTATGGCGACATCGTGTCGCTTGTAGTATGTTTCGTAAACCCGCCACACCTACGCAAGTAGGCAGGCATTTCACTAAAGGATGATGACGATGGACACATCGATTACATCAATCAATAACATCTCAGAATATTTGAGGTTGGTAAGCGGCGAGGAAACCCTCGTCGTCGGTCCGACAGACGGGAAGCGTACTATCGCAGGAGAGGATAATGTTTTTACCGGCCACATTAACTCGGATTTCAAGAGTTGGGGTCTCGATGTGAAAGGTAATCCATGTGGTCCAACGAAGGTTGCCGTCCACGAGATAATCAAGGACGGAAACTTTCAGCAAATTTTCTCTGGCCTGAGTCCTGACCTCAACAGCTTATGCTTGGAACAGGATCAGGTACTGGAATTTGTAAAGCACCGCAGTAAGTGGCTTCGCACAGACAGATACGCGACATTTTTCCTTTGCAAGGCCGACGGCGAATTCTTTGTTGCGTCTGTCTTTTTTGACGGCTACAGTCGTCTCATTGTCTCTGCCCATCGATTGTCATTTGGCCATGTCTGGTTCGCCGGGTTTCGCCTTCGTGTCGTTGTCCCGCAACTGACACTTGCAAATTAGTTTGAGCCTTTGGCTCTTTATCCCTCTGACCCTTCGCCAAATTTATTTTAATTTGGCAGGGTCGGGGGGATTTTTTATTTTTCCGCGAGTGTGCGACCAGTGTCTATTATTTCAAAATCAAATCCACGATCGCTTTCATCATTTCGTAAGGCATTGCACCACTCACAAATATTTTTCTATTATCTTTTGATATTCCTATAAAATCATCGGAGCCCGGATAGGATTTCATTATTTGAGCATTATTAGACTCTAAAAAATCTCTCAGCTCTTTACTTGGATCTGATTTTAAAATAAATATACTATAAGGTGTTCCAGTTCCGCCATTTTGTTGCGCCTCTTTTGTGTCCTCGTCTACTGCTGTTGCAAATTTACCACTAGCTAAACAGGTGTTGAAAGCTTTTACATCCAATCCTACCGCAGCAGCGATTTTTGGAAGTTCCGCTGGGTCAAGATTATCATTTGATTTTGTAGTTTCGTAAAGTTTATTTGTATATTCCCAAAACTTACTATTGCCACCAAGGTCAGCGGCACACTCAAAAGCCTCTGCTTCTTTTCTAGCTTTTTTATGAAGTGAGTCTAAAGGAAAATGTCGGTAAACCCAAGTAAAATTTCCATCTTTCCCATATTCTGAAGCAAGTTTGTTTAAAGTTACATGGAAAATTTTACAAAAAGGACACTGTGTGTCTGAATATTCCACTAGTAAAACCTTTGAGTCTGGATTTCCAAGGATGTGATCAGACATATCAATGGGCCTTATTTTTATATCAATAGCCTCTTTTTTTGATGTTAAATCTGTCGTTGTCGCAACAGTTTTATTTTTATTACTATAAACCAGTGCCCCAGCGATGATAGCTCCAGCGATAATTATTGCGAGCGGAATTGTAAGTGAACTTTTCTCCATATTATTAAATTACATTATTAATTGTTTCTATTGTATCATATAATTAATATTATGATAGAGGCGATTATTTTAGGTGCGATACAGGGAATTACTGAATTTTTACCCATTTCCTCGTCTGGGCACCTTATCATTATTAGAGAAGTTTTAGGTCTCAAAAACGTAGGCTCGCTTTCTTTTGATGCAGTGCTTCAGCTCGCAACGACTCTTGCTGTTATTGTTTATTTTTGGAAAGACTTGATCGCTCTCGTGCGTGTACGTGATACAAAAAAAAAAATTTTAATTTGGGCGATTGTGGTCGGCACAATACCAGCGGCTATTTTAGGATTTATATTTGAGCAAAAGATAGACTCTGTTTTTAGAAACGCTCACACTGTCGCTTGGGCGCTTATTGCCGGAAGTGTTTTGTTTTTTATCGCAGAAAGATATTCGGCTCAGAGAGCGTTAAAAAATATAGATGCGGGTCTTATCGGTCAGCAAAAAGAGCTTTCTGTTTTGCGCGGTTTTTGGGTAGGCTGTTTTCAGGTGCTCGCCTTAATTCCAGGAATGTCGCGTTCTGGTAGCACGATTTCTGGCGGTTTGCTCACAGGCATGAAAAGGGAAGAAGTAGTACGTTTTAGTTTTTTGCTTTCAGTGCCGATTCTTCTGGGTTCTGGTCTAAAAAAGCTTTTTGATCTCGGCGCGTCTGGCACGGTAGACACTTCTCTTGTTGTCGGCTCACTTGTCGCGTTTGTTGTCGGACTTGCTTCTATTCATTTTTTAATTAAATATCTACAAAAACATACACTTAATGTGTTTATTGTTTATAGGATTTTACTTGCGGTGGTTGTGTTGCTGTTTTTATAGGGCAAAGATGAGTTAAAACGGCAAGGTAAATGTCATCGCATCACCACTGTCTTTTTTCTCCCAGTTGGAAGTATCTAGTTTGATATCAATGATAGCATTTCCTTCTTTAAATTTTAACGCGTTGTTTTTTAGCGCGTATTCGTAAACGTCTTTTGTGATTTTTACGTCGTCCAGACAGTATTTTTTTACTTTTTCATATTCGCCTTTTGCCCACCACATCGTAGCTTCCAGTCCGTGTCCAGATTTTCTGACGCCGAGTGTGCCCTCGGCTATCTGGTCTAGTTTCATCCTTCGTCCAAAACTATTTTTTATTTCTTTTAAAATATCTACGTGACGGATTTTACCGAGGTCGCCTTGATAATATTTATTTAAAAGAGGTAAGTCAAAATGCTCGGAATTAAAACCGATAAGTAAATCCGCTTTTTCCAAAATAGGCCATAGCTTGCCGAGGTCTTTTTGTTCAAAGGCAGTATAAGAGTCGGTTTCAGAATCATAAATTCCCACCACAGAAATGTCCAAAAGAGAGGGGTCGTTTTTACCAACGTCAGAAAAAAGATTACTTGTTTCAATATCAAAGACTATTTTTCTCATTTTGATTAGATTAAATTTTTCAGACACTTAAACCAACATCTTTGCAATTTTTTCTATTTCATCAAAACCAAATTCCAATTCCTCGCGTGTGGCGAGATTTTTTATTTTAAGTTTTTTGCTATCAATTTCTTTTTTGCCGATAATCGCGAGAAAAGGAATGTGGTCGTTTGTAGCTTTTTTTATTTGGTCGCCCACATTTTTACCTGTGTAATCTACCGCCACGTTTACGCCGATAGCGCGTAAAGAATCTGCGAGAGTCTGTGCAGTAGGAAAAGCATCGTCAATGACGCCGAGATAAAGATTGGTCGTAGAAGTGTAAGCTGGCAAAAGTCCGTGAGTTTCAAGGAAATCTTTTATTGTGACATCTCCCGCACCAAAACCCACAGCAGAGACTTTTTCGTTTCCAAAAATAGAAAGTAGGTCGTCGTAACGTCCACCACCAAAAAGTGCGCGTTTATTTTTTGGGTCTGTGTCAAAAATTTCAAATACAATTCCTGTGTAATAATCCAAACCGCGCACAATAGTAGAATCAAAAAGCACATTTGTAACACCGACAGATGCTAGACCGTCTATGAGGTCCATTAGATTTTTCACAAGGGGATTGTCTTCGCCGAGAGTTTTTATAAGTTTTTGATTTGATTCAATCGTTTCTAAAAATTCTTCGACGTGTTTGTTTATTTTGAAAATACCCTCAAGTGTTGCTTTGAAAACTTCAATTGGATTTTTACTTTTTTTATCAAGAGCTTTGGAGACTTGTACGACCTCTTCTTCTGTGAGCTTATATTTTTCATATAAAGCATTCATTATTCGGCGGTCGTTTATCTTTATCACAAAATCACTTTCTTTTGCGCCAAAATTTTTCATCAAGCTGTGCGCGAGAGAAAGCATTTCTTTTTCCGCTTCATTACTTTCAACACCAAAAATATCTACGTTGAGTTGCCAATGTTCACGAAGTCGTCCACGTTGAGGTTGTTCATAGCGAAAAATATTTGGAATAGAATACCAACGCAAAGGAAAAGAGAGTTCGCGTTTTTTTCCTGCGACCATTCGTGCAAGAGTCGGCGTCATTTCTGGACGCAAAGTAACGTCGCGGTCGCCACGGTCTTTGAAAGAATACGTTTGTTCGCTCACGAGTTCCTCTCCAGATTTTGCTTGATAAAGTTCTGTCGGCTCTAAAATAGATGCGCTGTATTCGCTATAACCAAAACTTTCTGCGGTCTCACGCATTTTTTTAAATATAAAGTTTTGCACGGACATATCTTCTGGATAAAAGTCGCGCACGCCTTTGTATGATTCTGTGGAAATCTTTTTCATAGGTAAATTGTAGCTAAATTTTGGCTATTCTACAAGATAACCGCAAAACTCAAAAATACTTTTAAAATGCACGCGTAAATCGTTGCTACGATTTCTGCTCCGCTCGGCGCCGTCCTCGCCTGCGCGAGACATTTGAAAATCATTTATGAGTTTTACGGATTGTTATGTAGAATGAGACCTATGCCCATATCTTTGTATAAAAAAATTGGTGAAACTCCGCTTGGACGCATTGAAAGGCTCCGCAACGAGTCTTTGGAGTATAAAGACGCTACGCTGAGCTACGCGGGGCGTTTAGACCCTGTGGCAGAGGGTGTAATGCTCGTGCTCGTCGGCGAGGAAAACAAAAACCGCGAGAAATATCTCGGTTTAGAAAAAGAATATGAGTTTGATGTGTTGTGGGGAGTAGAGACAGATACTTATGATGTGCTCGGGAAAATCACTGCAAGTCACGACGTCACCAGCGAGCATAATTTTGAGCTTGATTCAGGACCAGATAAAGAAAAAATAAAGAAATTATTAGAAAAATATAAAGGGAAGATAAAGCAAAAATATCCGCCTTATTCCTCCCAGCCAGTAAAGGGTCGTCCGCTTTTTGAATGGGCGCGTGACGGAAAAATAGATCAGATTGAAATTCCAGAAAAGGAAATTGAAATAAAGGAAATTTCTCTGCTCGGGCAATCTGCGATTTCCGCAGTAGATTTAAAAAAGAAAATTTTAGAAAATATTTTTTTAGTGAAAGGAGATTTTCGGCAGGAAGAAATAGCAGCAGGTTGGAATACTTTTTTCATCAATTTTGCGAAACATTTAGCTCAAAATTCGACGGTAAAATTTTATATATCTACATTTCGCGCGGTTGTGACGAGTGGCGCATATATGCGAGGTCTCGCAGATTCATTTGGAAAAGAGCTCGGACTAGGCGCGCTTGCGTTGCGTATCGTGCGGACAAGGGTGGGGGAATACAAGATTGAGGATTCAATACACTAACACAGCAAAATAGCTTTTGAAAAGACTCGCACAGGCGCGTCGGCGCCGAGCGGAGCAGAAATCCCAGCGGGGATTTACGCGTGCTTTTCAAAAGCTATTTTGAGTAGTTTCTATTTCTCCTTCCAATCTTTTTTACGGAGTCTCACACTTCCCGGAGTAATTTCAATAAAATCATCCTCAGCCATTATTTCCATCGCGCGTTCTATCGTGAGTTTAAAAGGTGGCACAAGGAAAATTCCTTCGTCAGAACCAGACGCGCGCATATTTGTGAGCTGTTTACCTTTTGTAGGATTTACATACATATTTTCGCCCTTGGTCACGTTTCCTACAATCATTCCTTCGTACACCTCAGCAGTCGGTGCGATATATAGAACGCCACGATCTTGTAAATTCCAAAGTGAAAAGGCGAGTGCTTTTCCACCAGTCATTGAAACCATAGAACCATAAGCCTGCTTTTTTATTTCTCCAACGTGCGGTTTAAATTCTGTAAATCTGCTAGAAATAATTCCTTCACCTTTTGTATCAATCACAAATTGTCCGCGATAACCGAGCAGTCCGCGTGTAGGTATTTCAAAAACAATTCTCTGATGACCATGCGCATCTTTCATATTTGTAATGATACCTTTTCGTTCACCGAGTCTTGCGATAACGGCTCCAGAAGATTCCGCAGGCACGTCTACAATCACTTCTTCAAACGGCTCAAAAGTTTCTCCGCCAACTTCTTTCAAAATTACGTTTGGTTGCGACACCTGTAATTCAAATCCTTCGCGTCGCATATTTTCTAGCAAAATCGCAATGTGAAGCTCGCCACGTCCATACACTTCAAACTTGTCGCCTTTATCAAAATTTATTTTTAGCCCGACGTTTATTTCAAGCTCTTTTTCTAAACGTTCGCGAATCTGGCGGCCAGTTACAAATTTTCCTTCGCGTCCAGCAAACGGCGAATCATTTACAAAAAAGTTTAGGGAAATAGTTGGCTCGTCAATTTTAATAGCAGGCAAAGCTTCTTGCTCTACGGAAACGCAAATAGTTTCGCCGATATAAATCTGAGGCAACCCAGCAATCATCACAATATCACCTGCGACAGCCTCTGTAATTTCTTTTTTCGTCACACCTTCAAATGTAAAAATTTTAATAAGTTTTCCAACATAGCTCGTGCCGTCTACGCGTTTTACGATGAGTGGATCGCCCACTTTTACTTTCCCTTCATATACACGACACACAGCGAGACGTCCTAGAAAATTGTCATAACCTAGGTTAAAAGTTTGCATACGAAGTGGCGCTGACACGTCGTTCTTCGCTGGAGGCACTTCACGTAAAATAGTATCAAGAAGGGGAGTCAAATCTTTTGATTCATCTTCAAGTTTCATTTTTGCTATACCTTCACGACCAATAGCGTATACGATAGTAAAATCCATTTGCTCGTCATTTGCGCCGAGGTCAAAAAATAGTTCCAGCACTTCGTCGGCCACTTCTTTGCATCTAGACGCAGGTTTGTCTATTTTATTGATAACGACTATCGGTTTTAGTCCAAGTTCTAGGGATTTTTTTAGCACAAAACGGGTTTGGGGCATTGGGCCTTCTTGCGCGTCCACTACGAGAAGCACTGTATCTATGGAGCGAAGCACGCGTTCCACTTCTGAGCCGAAGTCGCTATGACCTGGTGTGTCCACGATGTTGATTTTTGTATCTTTGAAAAAAATAGATGTATTTTTTGCATAGATAGTAATGCCACGTTCTAGCTCTAGCGCGTTTGAGTCCATAGTAGCCCCCTCCTCAGAAACACCAGTTTGCTTCATTAGAGCGTCTGTAAGCGTCGTTTTTCCATGGTCCACGTGGGCGATGATTGCGATGTTTCGGATTTCCATTTTTTTATATAAGGTTAAAATTTAAGTTGAATGTCTAGTAAAGCAGGAAAATTTAAAAGAGTCAATATGCATGCCATGCACAGGCGACGCGATAGGTTTGTTTTAAGCGACAGGAGTTGGTATAATAACACCAACATGAATGATTCCATCGGTTTAAACTTTTTACCTGTAATACTCGCGTATGTCAATCGAGGTGCAATTTGGTGGATTTTTGTTGCTGTCTGCGTGGTTTTTGTCGTCTTTACTTCCGTTCTCGTTTTCCATTGGGAAAGATACGGAAGAAATAATCTAATAATTATTCTTGCAGAAGTTGTTTATCTTGTTGTATCTGTTCAGATTGTTTCGCTCGCTTATTCTTCAATTATATCTTTTTTAAACCATGCTTAATCTAGATTTAGAGCACGGAGAGTCAATAATTTTGGAAGTACGCAAACACTGGTTTGTGCTTTTAGGTATAATCTTTGCTGTTGTGTTTGGTGTTCTTATTCCAATTGTACTGAAGTTTGTTGTTTTCAAATACAATTTTTTACCACTCCAAGATATTTTTATGGAGTATGAGTTTCTTTTAAAATTTTTTTATTATGTGTGGGTTTTGTTTTTGTGGGTATTTTTCTTTATTCAGTGGACCAAATATTTTTTAGACGTTTGGTATGTGACGCAAAAAAGAATTATTGATGTAGATCAAAAAGCTATTTTTCGTAGGGAAGTTTCAAATCTTCGTTTTGATAAAATTCAAGACATAAGTATTGAAGTGAGCGGAGTGATCGCGACGATGTTGAATTTTGGTGATATACGTGTGCAAACAGCAGCCGAAGATAGTAGTGAATTTTTTATGAAAGGTGTAAGAAATCCAGAACACGTAAGAAAAATAATTTTTAGTCAGCACAATTTTGAAGTAAAAACAGAACTTTAATTTTTTAATTTATTTTTTGATTGTGAAAAAAGAAAATCCTAAAAAAGATGATGGAGATTTGCAAAGCGACAAGCTCGGCGCTTTTGAATTTAAATCAAAAACGCTTTCTTATGATCAAAACAAACCCCGCAACCGTGCGGATTATTTAAAATGGCTTACAGACGAAGAAGTGAAAAAATATCTTACCGAACAAAAGTTAAATTATGGCGTGCTTATTATGAATCTTTTGTATGACAATAATGCAGGAAACATCGTGCGTAGTGCAAACGCATTCGGTGCAAGTGAAATTATTTTATATGGACACAAAACTTTTGACCGTAGAGCGAGTGTAGGCTCAGAATTTTATGAATATTTTAGACATATTAAATTTACAGAGGACATAGATGCGATTTTTGCAGAATATGAGGTTGTGGTGGCGGTGGAAAATAACTCAGGTGCTATGCCACTTGCAGATTTTAAATGGAATCCTACGCAAAAAACTTTAATGATTTTTGGCCAAGAAAGCGGTGGAATTCCGAAAGAAATTTTAAATAAATGCGACCATGTTGTGGAGATTTCACAGTTTGGAAGTGTCCGTTCATTAAATGTCGCTGTCGCAGCTGGAATTATAATGAATGATTATTGCACAAAAACCCGCGGGAATATATAATTGGTGAACTGTACTACTTTGTAACACTCATTTGAGTGTTTGTGAAAAATTTAAAAATTGAGCGCGAGCTAAAAATCACCCGTGAACTTGCTCGTGCGCCAGACGTTTTTGTTATTGATTTTGTAAATGCAATTTTAGAAGATGCGTTTTTTTTGCGTGCTTCAGATATTCATTTACACCCAAGCGAGGAGTCTATAATAATTCGTTTTCGCGTTGATGGAATTTTGTGTGACGTATCTACTTTTTCCCATCATATTTTTTCTAAGGTTGTTTTGCGTTTAAAAATTATTTCAAATCTACGTACTGATGAGCATAAAACTCCACAAGACGGACGTTTTCGTTATTCTTTAGAAAACACGTCTTTTGATGTGCGGATTTCTTTTGTGCCGACACATTATGGAGAAAGTGTTGTTTTGCGTTTACTCACAAACACTTTAGGGGACAACACACTTTCTGGTCTAGGTTTTTTGGCGAGTGATGAAGAAAATATTTTGCGTGAAATAAAAAGACAAAACGGAATGATACTGATGACTGGTCCGACAGGCTCGGGGAAAACGACGACTCTGTACACTCTTGTTAGACTTTTAAATCGTAAAGAAAATTCAATAATCACGATTGAAGATCCTATAGAATATGCTCTTGCTGGGATAAAACAAATTCAAACACAGCCACGTGTCGGTCTCACTTTTGCAAATGGGCTACGTTCTATTTTACGCCAAGATCCAGACATCATTATGGTCGGAGAAATACGCGACAACGAAACCGCTCAAATCGCAATCAACACGGCTTTGACTGGACATTTATTACTCTCTACTTTGCATACGGTGGATTGTGCTACTACTATTCCACGTTTTCTTGATATGGGAATAGAGCCGTTTTTAGTCGCGTCTACTTTACGTCTTGTGATTGCGCAACGTTTGGTTAGGAAAATTTGCGTGCATTGTAAAGTGGCGCGTCCGATGTCTATGGCAGAAAAAGAAACATTACACAATATTTATGGTCATGATTTACAGAATGCTTTTTATGGAATTGGTTGCAAAAATTGTGCGCATAGTGGTTATAACGGTAGGGTTGTGGTAAACGAAATACTCGTTGTTGATGATCTTATTCGTGATGCGATAATCGCGCGACTTTCTGCGGTGCAAATAAAAAATATTGCGATGAAGCACGGAATGGTATCGCTCGTCGTTGACGGTTTGCGAAAAGTAGAGATGGGTCTGACTACAATAGAAGAAATTTTTAGATGTCTCCATGATTAAAAAATTATTAAAAATAAAAAAAATATTTCGCAAACTGTGGGGATTTGGTTTTTTTGGTGCCCAGCTTTCGTTTCGTGAACAAGCGTATTTTACTTCGCGTCTTTCTTTTTTAATTGGTGCAGAGATTTCGCTCACTCGTAGTTTAGAAATGCTTCTTGCTCAATCACGGAAAGAAAAGGAGAAAAAAATGCTTCGCAATATTATTTCAGATGTTTTCAAGGGGGATTTTCTTTCTACAAGTTTAGCTCATTCTCGACCAAAGTTTAACAAGCTCGCTGTGCAAATCATTAAGACTGGAGAGATGACGGGGACACTCTGTGCAAATTTACAGCATGTTTCAAACGAACTTAAAAAAAGGCAGTTACTTTGGCAAAAAATAATTGGTGCATTATTTTATCCGCTCTGTATTGGTGTGGCTACTATTGGAGTAACTGGAATGATTACTCTATATATACTACCCAAAATCACACCGATTTTTTCTAGCTTAAATGCAAAACTACCGCTTAGTACGAGAATTCTTTTAGGATTTCACGCGACGATTGTGGAGTATGGAATTTATCTAGTGATAATGTTTCTGATTATTGTTTTTACGACAATTTTCTGTTTCAAAAAATACGATAAATTTAGAATACAATTTGAATTACTTTATCTAAAAATCCCACTGTTTGGAGCGATGTTGCAATATTATGAAGTTGCGCAAACATTTAGAACACTTGGACTTTTATTAAAAAGTAATGTACCACTTAAAGACGCACTACAAAATATTTCTTTTGGCTGTTTAGGTGCTGTGTATAAAAAAGAATATCTGACGCTTTCAGAATTTGTCACCCAAGGAATGCCTATGTCGCGTTTTCTTGCGACAAAACCTGCACTCTTTCCGCTCATGGTCAGCCAAATGCTTTCAGTCGGCGAATCTTCAGGCAATCTCGTAGAAGTGTCCATTTATATTTCCGAATATTTTGAGCGAGAGCTTGATGAAATTATTAAAAAACTCGGAAGCTCGCTTGAGCCGATACTGATGGTCGTGATGGGTGTGATTGTGGGATTTGTTGCTATTTCTGTGATTACTCCGATATATGAGATTACTCAAAATATTAAAAAATAGAGCTACGTTGTCGCGCGGATTTTCCACTCTTGAAATACTTATTGCTTTTGCAATTGTAACTTTAGCGTTGTCTGCGGCGGCGAGCGTTTCTTTTGGCGCTCAGTCACTCGTGCTCGACGGAGAGTTATATTTAGGCTCAATCTTGCGTGCAGAGGAAGTATTTGAAAAAACTTTTATCATGTCTTCGGAAAATGCTGATGAAACGCAAACAGCAATAAATTTTAATCAGATTGTGAGTGCCAAAAACAAAATAGATGATTTTTACAATGAGAAAATTGAAGTTCTTGATATTACGCCATGTATTAAAAAGATGTTGGTCTTTGAAAAGTGGTTGCAGGAAAACACTCCGCACTCTACCTTTTTTTCTCAAGTTTTCTCTTATCCAGCTTTTGTAGAAAAAAACGGCGAAGCGTGTAGTGACAGAGAACTTTTTCCACAAGATTGGGAAAATTATGAAAATAGTTCATTTTCCGCTGAGCTAGAAAATATTACCGACATTGATGTTGTAGATGATACAGTTTTTATTTCAGCTGATATTCTTGATACTGTGAATGTTGCGGACGGTTCTGTTATTACGCACCCCGACCTTGTTATTTTTGATATAAAAACCTCTAATTTAAAAATATCCGAGCTAGATGTAGGTGCAGGAATTTTAGCTTTTGATTTTGCAGATGGTTATGTTTTTGCTGTTGCAGACGCCACCACGAGTCAGTTTGTGGTGATTGATGTACGCGACACAGCACAGCCTGCTTTGATCGCGAAGAGAAGCTTGGTGCTCGTAAATTCAGAAGGCTCTTATCCGCAAGGTAGAAGTATTAAATATTTTGATTCAAAAGTTTATATTGGAACAAAAGAAACAGCAGGACCAGAATTTCATATTTTTGACGTCACATATCCTGCAAATCCTATTGAGATTGGTTTTTTGGAAATTACTCACAACATAAACAGTATCGCTGTCCGTGATGACATTGCATATCTTGCAACTTCCGCCAACAGTAAGGAGTTGATTATCTTAGATGTAAAAAACCCACTTGCAATATCTGAAATGGGTTCATTTAATGCAGGCAACAGCTCACCAAATGACAAAGATGCGACTAGTATTTATTTGCTTGGAAACACCATTTATCTCGGACGAAAAAGAGGAACGGTGACAAATCCAGAGTTTTACATGATTGATGTCTTTATGCCTTCGTCGCCATCGCTTTTAGGCACGAGTTTTTTAGGACTCACAGGAACTGCATCAAATATTAGCGAAATAATAGTCAGTAGTAATATCGCTTTTCTGGCGACCACCGACTCTATAAAAGGTTGGTTTGTCTTGGATGTTTCTGTTCCAGAAAATATTAAAAAAATTTCTACCGGGACTTTTGCGCATCCATTATCGGCGTTTGATATGAAAAACGGAGTGATTTATAGTGTGAGCTCTTCAGATGTATTGTCAGAAAATAAAATTTATGAAATATTTTAAAAAGCAAGGGGGCGCCCGCGCGTACGCGCGGGCGCAAGGCTTTACCTTAATAGAGGTAATTATTTATATTGGTCTTTCGTCACTTCTTCTAACAGGAGTTATGGTTTCAACATTTCAGCTAATAGATGGAAACAAATGGTTTTCCAAACATGTAAATGCACTAGTGGAGGGAAATTTTGTCTTGCAAAAAATGGCACCGCTTACACGAGATCTTTCTCAAGACGACATTTTAAATTTTGAAATTTATTTAAAAAACAGTCGTCTTTGGCTTGTGACAGATAAAAACACATCCACACCACAGGCACTTACAACTATAGATGTGGTTGTAGAAAATCTAGAGTTTACACGGATAATAGAGGAGAATGCCATGCAAAGTATCCATTTTATTTTTTTGATTAATGATATGAAGTTTAAAAAAATAATATGGTTGAAATAAAATTACTACAAAAAAACACAAATAGTCGCAACGAAAAAAAGCAAAAAGGATACATAACAATCGTTTCTTCGGTTATTATTTCCATGACGCTTATGATGATTCTGTTGGATCAAAGTAAAGCTGGGTTTTATGCAAGATTAGCAATACTTGATCACGAAAGAAAAACAATAAGTGAAAGATTTGCTTTTTCATGCGCGGAAATTGCTCGCCTAAGAATATCTGAAAACGTAAATTATGAAGGCAATGAAACAATTACGATGCATGATGGGAACAGCTTATCTCAGAGTGAGTGTTTTATAAAAGACATCATACATTTTAGCGAAACAATTACTTTTTACACAAGCGCTACCTTTCAAAACGTCGAGACAGACTTACAAGTAGAAATCCACCCTACCGATTTCCGCGTTCTTAAATTTCTGTTACAATAAACCATATTATGAAGAAGAAACAGAGAATAGTTATTTTAGGTGCGGGTTTTGCTGGTATCAACACTTACCTCTCACTTATTAAAAGAGTTCACGAGAAAGACGTGGAAATTATTTTTATTAATAAAACCAACTATTTTCTTTTTACACCAATGCTACACGAGGTAGCGACTGGAAGCCTCGGTCCGCGACATGTAGTGGAATCTGTGCGAAATATTATTTACAAAACTCCTGCTGATCTAATAGTTGCTGAAGTAGAAAAAGTAGATTTAGAAAAAAAAATAGTTTTTACAGATAAAGGGCGAGTGGAGTTTGATTATATTGTTATTGGGCTTGGTGCGACGACCAATTTTTGTGATGTCGCTGGTGCACAAGAAAACTCTTTTGTTCTAAAAGATTTGGCTGATGCAATAAAGCTCCGCAATCATTTTATTTCAATTTTTGAAGAAGCGTCTACCATTCCATTTGAAGAAGAACGTAAAAAGATGCTCAGTTTTGCTGTTATTGGTGGAGGTCCGACTGGAGTGGAGCTTGCTGCTGAAATGGCTGATTTCTTTTTTGATACTTTTAGAAAATATTATAAAGGGCACATTTGTACGGGGGACGTTTCTCTTTATCTTATAAACAGTGGAAAAGAACTTTTGACGATGTTTAGCTCCGGTATTAGGCAGAAATCTTTAGAAGTTTTGCGTGGAAAAGGGATAAAAGTACTTTTGGATAAAATGGTCACAAATGTTTCAAAAGAAAAAATCATTTTTACCGACGGTTCAAGTGTAGACGTTTTTAATACTGTGTGGGTTGCTGGAGTAAAACCGATCCCAATAGAAATTTTACCGGAAGTTGAAAAAGATAAAGCTGGTAGAATCATTACAGATGAATTTTTACGCGTTAAAAATTTCAAACATGTTTTTGCACTAGGTGACATTTCAGCTTTTATAACAAAAGACGGAAAGTCACTGCCAATGCTCGCACAGGTCGCAGCAAGACAAGGAAAAGCTACAGGAAAAAATATTTCGGCGTCTATATATGAGAAAAAACTTAGTAAATTTAGATATATATCTAAAGGAAATCTTGTTTCGCTCGGTACATGGAAGGCTGTGGGGGGAATAGCCGGAATTACTTGGAGCGGAGTGTTTGCGTGGTGGTTGTGGCGTACAGTTTACCTTTACAATTTTGCTTCTTGGTCAAACAGAATAAAAATTGTGATTGATTGGACAGTAAATATGTTTTCTCCGAGAGATATTACGAAAGCTTAGTTTTATTAAATAATTTTCCTGTTTTTTAATTAATTCTGTGTTTAATGGGATGCAAATGCGCCGCTATACCTATTGCTGTGGCAATAATCATTAGATTTTTTATTATGTACTGACCCTCAAGTGTTGGCACAAAAGCCTGAGTCCACATGATAGAGGGTAGAAGAAACAAAGGCATAAAAGTAGTAAACATGTGAAAGGCGAGTAGGGGAATTACCTCGCGTTCAAGACCTTTTACAAGAAACATTATTCCAATAAGCATTTCAAAAAGTCCAAAACAGATCATAAACGTTGCAGGCTCTATAAAAGGCATTGTTGTTTGCAACAAACTTTCTACTAAACCCTCCGCTGGACTAAAGCCAATAACTTTTAGTAAACCAAACCAAAAAAATATCACAAAAATTGCCAAGCGACTCACGGGCATCGCTATTTTTTGAAGAAAATTTATTATCGCAACATCAATGTCGTAAATCATAAATATATTATATCAGATTAAATGGCGTAATTAATCTACTCTGTTTAGTTCATCAATTTTGCTGGCAAGAATAAAATCGTTTTCAGAAAGTCCGCCGATAGAGTGTGTTGAAAGCGTTAAAGTCACTTTATTCCAATCGTGGATTTTTATATCTGGGTGATGATTATCATTTTCTGCAATTTCTCCAACTTTATTTACAAAAACCAACGCCTCTCCAAAATCTTTAAATTTTAAAGTTTTTTCTAGATGTGTATCTTCCACAAGATTCCACTGATTTATTTTTTCTTTTAAATCCGTGAGTTTTCCATGAGCAAGCGCACTCGTCTTGTCTTCACAGGGCTTACATTTCTTTTTTACTAAGTTTTCTTCCATATTTTTCTGCATTTTTCCGCGCCTTTAGTTTTCATTTCTAATCGTCGCGTTTTTTATAATTTCTAAAATCTCATTTTCATCATCTGACATTATGTAAAGATTTAAGTCAGAATTATCCACGGTTCCAATATCTAGAAGATGACGAATCATAAACTCCTCTAGTCCTTTCCAGTATTCAACCCCGACCAAAATTATTGGCACATCTTTTATTTTTTTGGTTTGCACAAGTGTGATAATCTCAAAAAATTCATCAAGAGTTCCAAATCCTCCCGGGAAAAAAACGAAAGCCTCGGCAGAAAAAGACAAACACACCTTTCTTGTAAAAAAATAATATAAATCCAAATGATCTGTCAAAAAAATATTAGTTTTTTGTTCGTCTGGCAGTTTGATAGTGATTCCTAAAGAATTTCCTCCAGCTTCAAGCGCACCTTGATTTGCCGCTCCCATTATTCCTGGACCTCCGCCAGTAAGTACAGAATATCCTAGCTCGCGAACAATTTTTCCCGCGAGCTCGCGTGCTTTTTCATAATAAGGGTGTCCTTCAGCAAAACGCGCTGAACCAAAAAAAGTTACCGATCTGTCGTATTTCATAAGAAAATTAAAACCAGAGGTTAATTCTTGAGAGATACGAGCGACCCTTTCTGCGCCCAATTCTGTCAAATCCCGCAACCCCATTGGCTTTTCTGGGAGTATTTTTTTGGAAAAATGAGATATGTCTTTCATGTTTACATATAGTTTACAAAATATTATACTAATATTGTTACTATTTATCATTTATTATATCACAATGAAGAAACTTTCTTTAAATCAATGGGTGGGAGTTGTGCTTGCGATAGTTATTGTGTCTTGGTTTTTTGCTTCAAACAACATGTCTATGTTTTCATTTAATAAGAATCCTAACGATACGATAAATAATAATAAAAATATGATGACAGAAGAAAACACAAATGGTGCGGGCGTAAACATGGGTGCAGACAATTCTTTGGTTATGCAAGATACTTTAGTGGGCGGAGGTGAAATGGCGGTAAACGGTAAATCAATCACTGCAAATTACACAGGAATGCTTCAAGATGGTACCGTGTTTGATAGTTCTGTGGGAAGAGCGCCTTTTACTTTTACGCTCGGAGCGGGAATGGTGATAAGGGGTTGGGATAAAGGAATTGAAGGTATGAAAGTAGGTGGAAAACGACGACTTATAATTGCTCCAGATATGGCTTATGGTTCAGCTGGCATCACAGCTCCAGACGGTAAAGTAATAATTCCTGAAAACGCGACACTTGTATTTGACGTTGAGCTTTTGGGAGTAAAATAAGTTGAGCAACCCAATAACTTTTACAATTAAAAAAAAACTAGACGGCACTCTCGGAAGAGCGGGGCTTCTAGAAACACCGCATGGCACTATTGAAACGCCTGCGTTTGTTGCTGTGGGAACAAAAGCGACGGTAAAAGCAATGACGCCAGAAATGCTCACAGGTGTCGGCGCACAAGTCGTGCTTGCAAATACTTATCATCTTTTTCTCCAGCCGGGAGATGAAATCATCGCACGTGCTGGTGGGTTGCATTCTTTTATGAATTGGCAAGGACCGACGATGACGGATTCTGGTGGTTTTCAGGTATTCTCGCTCGGTGCTGCGTATGGAAAAGATATTAGTAAAATTACAAAAGAAACAGACCCGCAATTTTTACTTTCTGAAGTTATTAACGATCCAGACAATCCAAAAATCGCGACGATAGATGCTGACGGTGTTACTTTTAAATCACATTTAGATGGCACTTCGTATTACATTACTCCAGAAAAATCTATAGATATTCAGCACAATCTCGGCGCAGATATTATTTTTGCTTTTGATGAATGCACCTCGCCGATGGAGCCGATACATTATCAACGCGAGGCACTGGACCGCACACATCGTTGGGCAAAAAGAAGTCTCGCGCATCATAAGTCAAAAGAAAACGCGAGTCGGCAGGCGCTTTTTGGAATAGTGCAGGGTGGACGCTTTGAAAATTTACGAAAAGAAAGTGCGGAGGTTTTGTGCGGTATGGACTTTGATGGTTACGGAATCGGTGGCTCGTTTGCAAAAGAAGATATGACGACTGCTGTCGCGTGGGTAAACGCAATTTTGCCAGAAGATAAACCCCGACACTTGCTCGGAATAGGAGAGCCAGAAGATTTATTTGCTGGAGTAGAAAATGGCGTAGATCTTTTTGATTGCGTCGCACCTACGCGCGCCGCACGCAACGGAACTCTGTATACAAAAATCGGAAAATTAAATTTAATGAATGCAAAATTTGTGGATGATTTTACGCCCGTAGACGAAGGATGCGCTTGCTATACTTGTAAAAATTACACGAAAGCATATTTGTCACATCTTTTTAGAGCAAAAGAAATGCTTGCAGGAACTCTTTCATCAATTCACAACCTGTATTTTATAATCAACCTTGTGCACAGTATGCGACTGGCGATTTTAGATGGCGGTTTTGCAGAGTTTAAAATAGCGTTTCTAGAGAAATACAATTCCGCGCCAAAAACCACTGCGAAATAATTTATGAAAAAATCACTATTTAAATTAAAAAGTGAATTTGCACCAGCGGGCGATCAACCGAAAGCTATTTCTCTACTCATCGCTGGAATAGAAGACGGTCTGAAAAATCAGACGCTTTTAGGTGTTACAGGTTCCGGAAAAACATTTACCATGGCAAATGTTATTGCTCAAATAGGAAAAGCAACACTCGTCATCGCGCACAATAAAACTCTCGCCGCTCAACTCGCTCAAGAATATAAAGAATTTTTCCCCGAAAACGCCGTGCATTATTTCGTTTCTTACTACGATTATTATCAACCTGAAGCATATATGCCAGTGACGGACACATATATAGAGAAGGAAGCGATGATAAATGAAGAAATAGATCGGCTTCGTCATGCTTCTACGCAAGCATTGCTTACGCGCAAGGATGTCATCATTGTTGCATCGGTGTCTTGCATTTACAATCTTGGAAGTCCTGTAGAGTACGAAAGAGTAAATATGAAAGTGGCGGTCGGCGGAAAAACTTCGCGTGCAGATTTTATGCGAAAACTTATTGAAATTCATTTTGAACGAACGACGGCAGATTTAAAGCCAGCACAGTTTAGAGCGATTGGTAATTCTATAGAAGTAATGCCTGTTTCTGAAAAAGTAATTTATAAAATTGATTTTGACGCGGGCGCGATTTATTTGATTCAAAAAATAGATGCGATTTCACGCACAATCATAGAAACAGTAGGCAACTTTTTTCTTTTCCCAGCAAAACATTTCGTGACTGAAGAGCCACAAATAAAACGCGCCTTTAATGCGATAAAAGCAGAGCTTGATTTACGTCTTGCTGAGCTCGGAAAAAACGGAAAGATTTTGGAAGTGGAGCGTCTTAAACGTCGCACTTCTTATGACCTCGCGATGATTCGCGAAATCGGTTATTGCAACGGAATTGAAAATTATTCTAGACATTTTGCGGGAAAATCCGAAGGAGAACCGCCAGAAACTCTTCTTTCATATTTTCCACACAAAGCCGACGGCACACCAGATTTTTTGACTATTATTGATGAATCACACGTGACGATTCCGCAGATACGCGGAATGTATGCTGGTGACAGATCAAGAAAAGAAACACTCGTGGAGCACGGTTTTCGTTTACCTTCCGCAAAAGACAATCGCCCGCTCCAATTTAATGAATTTGAAGAGCGGGTCGGTCAGATGATTTTTACATCGGCAACACCGAGCGTTTATGAAAAAGAAAATAGTAAAAAAGTGGTGGAGCAAGTGATTCGACCGACAGGACTTATAGATCCAATAGTAGAAGTGCGACCGATAATAGAAAAAGGAAAATACAAAGGTCAGATTCATGATTTTATTTCTAATGCAGAAAAAGTAATAAAAGTGGGTCAGCGTGCGATTGCCACAACTCTTACAAAAAAAATGGCGGAAGATTTGAGCGAATATTTAAAAGAAAAGGGAATAAAAGCGCAATATCTTCACAGCGACATAAAAACTCTTGAGCGAATAGAAATTTTAACCGAGTTTAGAAGAGGGAAGTTTGATGTTTTGGTTGGGGTAAACTTGTTGCGAGAAGGTTTAGATTTACCAGAGGTTTCTTTTATAGGAATTTTAGATGCAGATAAGTCTGGATTTTTGCGAAGCGAGACATCGCTGATTCAAATTATAGGACGTGCCGCGCGCAACGTAGACGGAAAAGTCATTCTCTACGCAGATTTTTTTACTCCTGCTATGGAATATGCGATCAGTGAAACCAATCGTCGCCGTGTTATCCAAATCGCTTACAATACAAAGCACGGCATTACTCCAAAAACGATTATCAAAAAAATCGCAGATATTACCGAACAACTTCGTAGCGAACATCAGAAAACCGTCGCGACACTCATTGAGCTGGATAGAAAATCATTTGAAAAAGACCCGAAAAAACTTATTAAAGCAAAAGAACGACAAATGAATGACGCTGTAAAGGTTTTGGATTTTGAAACAGCCGCTATTTTGCGTGACGAGCTTTTAGAACTCACAAAGCGTGTGCTATAATTTAGTTTGAATTAATAAAAATTAACCCGAACAATATTTACCGTGGTAATGAGACTGAGACATAATAATAAATTTGAAGCAAACAAGTGGCTCATTACTGCGCGCTGGTTTTATGCTCCTGCGATTTTTGTGATGGGACTTTTATCTCGGCTTGACCCTCTCGGTAACAATTATTTCCCCGTCACGACGATGGTGTTTTTGTTTTTCTCTTTTGTTTTGGTCAATTTGTGGTTTTGGTGGAGGGTTAAGAAAATTGAACTTCAAAACGATTCCATATCTATCAATCATCTCGCTGTGAGTCAGATTTTATCTGAGCTGGTTTTCTTTTTAGTTATTTTGCATCTCACAGGTGGAGTGAAAAGTGTCGCGCCGATTTTCTTTTTTATCCCAATAGTTTCATCTATCGTACTTTTTGATGTCCTAGGTTCACTTGTCATAGCTTTTGTCGCGTCTATTTTTGTAAACGGTATTCTTTTTCTAGATTATTTTGGATATTTAAAAAAAATCTACGGTTATACTGGTAGTCCTTTTGATTTCGGTGAATTGATTGTGCGTTTGATGACTATTATTATATATACAGCTGTATATTTTATTGTGGGCGCTCTAGCAGGATACCTTTCTTCTATTATAAAACGCAGAGAAGGCCTACTCGTAGAAGATAAACGAAAAGCACAACTCCAATCTGAGCGTCTACGTTTGCTCAACAATGAATACAATGATTATGCACGCACACTTGTGAGACGTGATCTAGAGCTTCGCGAAGAAAATCAAAAAATTACAGTGCTGGATAAAGAAAAATCAGAATTCGTTTCCACTGTTGCTCATCAGCTTCGCACGCCACTTTCCGCCATTAAGTGGACGCTAGATATTTTATTAAAAGAGGGCGAAGATTCACTTTCAAGTGATCAAAAAGCACTTGTGATGAAAGCTTATGAAAGTAACGAACGCATTATTAATCTTATAAAAGACATGCTCGGTGTGGATCGTATTGAGTCTGGCGGTAGTGGCTTTTCATTTTTTGAAATTAATTTGCTTGATTTAATTAACAATATTCTTGCAGAGTTTAAGTCGCAGATTGAGCTTAAAGGAATAAAACTTCAAGTAAATGAGCAAACAGGAATGCCAAAAGTCTCCATGGATCCGCAAAAAATGCGCGCGGTTTTACAAAACCTTATTGAAAATGCCATCAAATACACCACAAAATCAATCACGATTGATATAAAAATAGAAGGTCGTTTTGCAAAAATAGTTGTCTCTGATGACGGAATAGGAGTACCAAAAGAACAGCATGGTGACATTTTTAAACGCTTTTTTCGAGCCGAAAACGCAATGAGACGTGACCCTGATGGTTCTGGACTTGGGTTATTTATTGTACGTTCTATTATTCAGCGTCACGGAGGAACTATTACTTTTGAGAGTATAGAGGGTCAAAAGACCAAATTTATCTTTACACTCCCATTGCAGAGATAGTCTAATTGTTATACAATTTAACCACCATAATGTCTAAAATTCTTATTATAGAGCAAGATGTCTTTTTGGGAGACGTATTAAATCAGAGGATTAAAAAAGACGGATATCAAACACTAGTTATAAATAACGGTGCGGTTGCGATTGAGCAAATAACTCTATATAAACCAGACTTGATTATTTTGGATATGGAAATAACCACAGCTGATGTTAATAAAATTTTGGAAAAAAAGGGTGATTTACCAACAATAGCAAAAATTCCACTCATTATGATTTCACCATCAGGTAATTTAGATGAAATAAAACTAGCAGTAGATTTAGGAGTAAAAGATTACATCATTAAATCACAGCTCAGCTTAGATGATTTGATGTTGAAAATAAAAACCAATCTTTTAAAACTCACAAAATCTGGTATGGAAGGTGGGCCTTTGGTTGGTAAAAAAATAATGTGGGTAGAAGACGATCAGTTTTTAAGTGACCTTATTTCACGTAAACTTTCAAAACAAGGTTGTAAATTACTTTATGCACCAACAGGTGAAGAGGCACTAAAAGTTTTGGAAAAAGAAACGCCAGATATTTTACTGCTAGATATTTTGCTTCCAGGAATAAACGGTTTTGATATATATGAAAAAATAAAAACAGTTGATCGGCTAAAAAATATACCAGTTATAGTTCTTTCTAATTTCTCACAACAAAGTCAGCTTAATCGTGGTAAACAGCTTGGTGCTGCACGCTTTATCGTAAAGGCTACTATCGTGCTAGACGATCTTGTAAAAGAAATCGCGGCGGTTTTGGAAGAAACCAAGAAATAGAAATAAAAAATAAAATAAGACTTGTATTTATAAATGCACGCGTAAATCGTTGCTACGATTTATGCTCCGCTCGGCGCCGTCGCGCCTGTGCGAGGCATTTTTAAACACAAGTCTTATTTTATTTTTATTTTTTTGTTTCTTTCAAAAACAGACCTTTACTGATACACTTTACCCGTAACCCAGTGGCTTGTCCTTGGGCTATAAACCTATATATGGAGACAAAAGAGAAAAACAAAAAAGATTTAATAATCGTGCGTGGAGCGCGAACCCACAATCTAAAAGACGTTACAGTAGAAATACCGCGCAACACAATGACGGTTTTTACTGGCTTGTCTGGTTCAGGAAAATCTTCGCTTGCTTTTGACACTATTTTTGCCGAAGGTCAGCGACGATATGTGGAGTCACTTTCTTCATACGCGCGACAATTTTTGCGACAAATGCAAAAGCCAGACGTGGATGAAATAGTCGGACTTTCACCTGCTATTTCTATAGATCAAAAATCCCGCTCTTCCAACCCACGTTCTACTGTCGCAACAATTACCGAAATCTATGATTATTTGCGAATTTTATATTCTCGTATCGGTCAGCCACATTGTCTCGTCTGTGGTAGTGAAATTAAACGCCTTTCAAATGAAGAAATAAAAAACTTTATTCTAAAAAAAATTGAGGCGAAACAGAAAGAAATCGCTAAAGAAAGTAAAGACAGCACAGGAAAGGGTGGCGAAAAAGTCGTCGGTAAAAAGCTCGGTCTGCCAGTTTACGCAGAAATTTTTTCTCCGCTCGTACGTGGAAGAAAAGGCGAATATTATCAGCTTCTCTATGATTTACTCGGCAAAGGATATTCTGAAGTGCTCGTGGACGGCGTGCGTAAAAAACTCCGCGACCAAATCATTCTCACAAAAACCAAAAAACACAACATTGACGTAATGGTAGACCAAATAAATGTTTTGGATTTTAAAGATAATCCAAAAGACGCACTTGAACGCCTCAGCGAGTCGCTTGAAAAAGCGTTGGAAGAATCCGACGGCCTCGTAAAAGTATCATTTTATGATGTTGCAAAAAAGGAGTCTACGGAAGAATTTTTAATGTCTTCAAAATTTGCTTGCCCAAAAGACGGTTATTCATATCCAGAAATAGAGCCACGGCTTTTTTCTTTTAATTCTCCGTACGGTGCGTGTCCAGAATGTAACGGCCTCGGCACACGGCATTTTTTTGGCACAGAGCCTTGTCCAAAATGTAACGGCGCACGCCTCCGTGAAGAATCCCTGCACGTATTTATCGGCGGAAAAAGTATCGTGGATTTTACTTCGCTTTCAATCGCCGACGCCAATGAATTTTTTAATAAAGTAAAACTCACCGACCGCGAGAAAAATATTTCAAAAGTGGTGATAAAAGAAATAGAAGCACGCTTGCAGTTTATGATAAATGTCGGTATTGAATATCTCACCTTGAGTCGGCGCGCCCACACTCTTTCTGGTGGCGAGGCTCAGCGTATTCGTCTAGCTTCTCAGCTTGGTTCTGGCCTTGTTGGTGCGCTTTATGTTCTTGACGAGCCGACTATTGGTTTGCATCCGCGCGACAATGACCGCCTCATAAAAACCCTTCTTCATCTACGCGACCTCGGCAACACTATTATTGTAGTGGAACACGACGAAGACACTATTTATTCTTCTGATTATATTGTGGATATTGGTCCGGGTGCGGGAGTGCACGGTGGGGAAATTGTAGTGTCTGGATATCTTGAAGATTTACTCACTGCAAAAAAAAATATTTCTGGCTCTGTGACGCTAGATTATTTGCGCGGAGATAAAGTGATAGAAACTCCTGCGGAGCGTCGCGATTCTCCAAAGGGCGAACTAAAAATTCGCGGAGGAAAAATATTTAATATTAAAAATCTAAATATAGATATACCGCTCGGACGACTTATTGCCGTGACAGGAGTTTCAGGTTCTGGAAAATCTACTTTTATGTATGAGATAGTGCATAAAAATCTACAAGCGCGTTTTGATAGACGTTATCGTTCTGCAGATATTTATAATTGCGGAAGTTTTACTGGCACAGAATATATTGGGCGTTCTATTCTTATAGATCAGTCGGCTATCGGTCGCACACCGCGTTCAAATCCAGCGACTTACACAGGCTCTTTTACTTTTATCCGTGAACTTTTTGCTGAAACAGCAGAAGCACGCGTGCGTGGCTGGAAAGCAAATAGATTTTCTTTCAACGTAAAAGGTGGGCGTTGCGAAACTTGTCAGGGAAATGGTGTGATAGAAGTAGAAATGCATTTTTTGCCGACGGTTTATGTGCCGTGTGATATTTGCTCCGGAAAACGTTTTACAAAAGAAACACTTGAAATAAAATACAAAAAGAAAAGTATTTATGACGTGCTTCGTATGACGGTGGAAGAAGCTCTCGCCTTTTTTGAGGATATTCCAGCGATTTATGATCGGCTGAAAACTATGTCTGAAGTGGGACTTGGATATTTGGCGCTGGGACAATCTGCAACGACGCTTTCTGGTGGCGAGGCTCAGCGTGTGAAAATTTCTTCAGAGCTTTATCGTCCGCATATTCAGAAAACTATTTATCTTTTAGATGAGCCGACTATTGGTCTACATTATGAAGATGTGAAAAAGCTCATAGAGATTTTGCAAAAACTTGTGGATAAGGGTAACACAGTGATGGTGATTGAGCACAACATTGATATTGTAAAAAGTTCTGATTTTGTAATAGATATTGGTCCAAATGGCGGGCTCGGTGGAGGACAAATAGTGGCAAAAGGCACTCCTGAAGAAGTTGCAAACAATTCAAAATCTCACACAGGCTCGTATCTTAAAAAAGCGCTAAAGAAAGGTTAAAATTTGCGTAATGAAATCTGCTCAAAAATTTTTATCAAAATTACCAGAAGCGCCGGGAGTGTATTTTTTTAAAGGTCCGCGAGGACGTGTGCTTTACGTAGGAAAAGCCACCTCACTTCGTGACAGAGTGCGAAGTTATTTTTCTGCGGATATTGTTCACACCAGAAGTCCGCTTATTTTAAAGATGCTCGGTGAATTTGTGAAAGTAGATTTTACTCAGACAGACTCCGTGCTTGAAGCACTTATTCTTGAAGCCAATTTAATTAGAAAATTAAATCCGCCGTACAACTCAAAAGAAAAAGATAACAAAAGTTTTAATTATGTGATTTTTACAAAGGAGGATTTTCCTAAAATAGTGGTCGCACGCGGAAGAAGTGTCTCATCAATTTTCCCTAAAGATTTGATAAAGTTTATGTTTGGGCCTTTTCCGCACGGAACACAGCTAAAAGAAGCGATGCGTATTATTCGCAAGATTTTTCCTTTCAGTGATCAAAAATGTGTACCGAGCGGAGTGCAAATAAAAAATCAAAAAAAAGAAAAACAAGGCAGACTTCCACGAGCGTGTTTCAATTATCAAATAGGACTATGTCCGGGAGTGTGCGTAGACGCTGTGACGAAAAAAGAATACGGTGAGATAATAAAAAATCTTCGCCTATTTTTTGAAGGAAAAAAGAAGGCAGTTTTGCGAAACCTTGAAAAACAAATGCGTGGTTTCGCGCGAGAAAAAAAGTTTGAAAAGGCGGGGGAAGTGAAGAAAACGATTTTTGCTTTAAATCATATTCAAGATATTGCACTTTTGAAACATAGCACGGCAGACAAAAATGATATGAGTTCGTTTGGTGGAAAAGTCGCGAGCGGTATGGAAAATTTTAATGACACCATCGCCCCTGACAAAAGTTTCCGCATAGAAGCATACGACGTCGCGCACTTAAATGGGACAAATGTTGTCGGCGTGATGACCGTAGTAGAAGACGGTGAGCTAGCAAAATCGCAATATAGAAAGTTTAAAATAAAAATAAACCCGGGAATAAATGACATCGCCGCACTTAAAGAAATACTACGTCGCAGACTCGAGCATTTGCAGTGGACTCTTCCAAACTTGATAGTATTAGATGGTGCACAAGCGCAGATAAATGCGGCACAAGGGGTACTAAAAGAAAGAGGATTTAACATAGACCTAGTATCCGTGGTAAAAGACGAACACCATAAAGCGCGCGAGATACTAGGAGAAAAAAGATTTATAGAAAAACACAGCCGTGCAATACTTCTTGCAAATGCCGAATCTCACCGTTTTGCTATAGGTTTTCATAGAAAACTTCGAAGAAAGATACGCTAACAAACTTTTAAAACATCGTCTGAAAAGCACGCGTAAAAATCTGCTGATTTTTCTGCTCCGCTCGGCGCCGCCCTCGCCTGCGCGAGTCTTTTCATACAATGTTTTATAAAGTTTGTTATAATAATCTGTATGACTTCCTCAAAATCCAAAATAAAAGTTGGCGTTCTACGTGGTGGGCCTTCTGGTGAATACGAAGTGTCTCTAAAAACCGGAAGCAACGTGCTAAAAAATTTATCGCCAGAAAAATATTTACCCAAAGATATTTTTATTGACCGAGCAGGAGTCTGGCATATGGACGGCATCGCCCGCTCGCCAGAAAAAATTCTCGCGCAGGTGGACGTCATTTTCAACGCACTTCACGGCGACTTTGGTGAAGACGGAAAAGTGCAACAGTTGCTAGACACGTTCAACGTTCCTTACACTGGCTCAGGCGCACTCGCATCTGCAATCGTAATGAATAAACATCTTTCAAAAAAAATTTTCAAAAAAAACGGTCTTAAAATTGCAAAGCACGAAGTCATTCGTCGCGATGACAAATCCGACTCGCGACTTTTCGGAGTTTTTTCACATTTAAAAAAACCACTCGTCGTAAAACCAAACACAGGTGGCTCATCACTCGGAGTTTCCATCGTAGACAACTGGGATAATTTTATAAAAGGTGTGGACAAAGCTTTTGAGCTCGCAGACTCTGTAATAATAGAAGAATTTATCGCTGGAAGGGAAGCGACTTGTGGCGTAGTGGATAGTGCAAAGACTCGCGGTGAAGTGTATGCACTTTCGCCGATTGAAATTATAAAACCACAAGAAAATGAATTTTTTGATTACGACGCAAAATATAGCGGAAAGTCGCAGGAGATATGTCCGGGCAATTTTACGCCAGAAGAAACCACGTCACTCCAAGATTTTTCTGTTCGCGCTCACAAAGCTCTCGGATTAAAACATTATTCACGTTCAGATTTTATTATCGCTCCAAACGGAATTTATATTTTAGAAACCAACACCTTGCCAGGACTCACATCTGAGTCGCTTATTCCAAAATCACTAAAAGTAGGCGGGATTGATTTCCATGAATTTTTAGACCATGTGCTGACGCTTGCGATGAGGGAGAAATAGGGGACGAGAATCGTAAAATAAAAAAATTGACTTTATTCTCATATTCTATTACCGTATATACGCTGGACATACGTGTGTATATCCAATAAATAAAAAAAGTTCTTTCAAAAACAGCCCACTTCCGTAGGGCAGAAAAGAGAATTATGAAAACTAGGAAAACTAAGTATTTTAGTAAGTCTTTGTTGTCCTTTGTTATTACGTCATCGATTTTTGTGGTTTTGGCTTTGTGTCTCGTTTCTTTGTATTACAAAAAAGCCAATCTACAGGAGGAGGTTCATCGTTATCATGCGCAGGTTGCATCCAAAGACGCCGACATTGAGCTCATTTTAGAGCTTCTGAAAACATGTTCCGTTTGGTATGTTGTTGATGCACAACATGTGTGTTCTCAACCTGATCGCAAGGGTAGTTCTATAGTTTTGAATGGTGATATATTGTTGCCTATCACCGACAAAAATTTGGGGGTTATGTATCCAGACTTTAATGCAAAGATATATTTTCTTCCAGCGAAGGTCAGCAACAGGAACACAGTTGCGCATGGGCGACTTACTTACCGGTATGACTACCAGAAATAATTGACCATCAATCTGACGATCATGGACAGCATTCAAAAAAGTGGACCTCCAACGGTGCCACTTTTTCTTTTGTTAAAAATCGTACCTACTCTTTTCCAAACTTTTTTTTGACGCCACCTTGATTTTATAAAGCTTTTTCCATATAATAAACCGCGTTACTCTTTAATTTGGTTGTTTTTAAAGGGCCCTTAGCTTAGTTGGTAGAGCGCCTCATTTGCAATGAGGAGGTCATCGGTTCGAATCCGATAGGGTCCACCAAATTTGATTTGCCGAAGAAGTTGCCTCGGGGCTTCGCCCCTTATCCATGCATTATCATCTCGCGGGGGAATTCTTGGATTTTTGGAATGGGTGGCGGCGAGGGGTGTTATGATATATCATAACCACACGCGGGGGAACACTAGTGATTACCGATTTTGGAAATAGGTTCTAACTTGGTACAATAAATACACCCGATTGAATTTGTTATGGGGGGTGTAAAATGTTATTATCCTCTACAAAATTTATTAATTAATAATATTGTTTATGCAAAA
>SICJ01000015.1 GCA_009691505.1 Candidatus Parcubacteria bacterium
GTGCGCAGGAGAGGATTTGAACCTCCAAGCCCATAACAGGCGCTACCACCTCAAGGTAGTGCGTCTACCAATTTCGCCACCTGCGCATTTTGCACAACTTTTATTATATAGATTAAGCCACAACTTCTGCAACCGCCTCCGCTCCCGCTTCGTCAGTTACCACATCTTCTGGCACCACTTTTATTAGTCTAGTATTTCTCATTTGTCGCTTGATTTCTTTTGTTGCTTCGTTGCGAATATGATAGAGCTTACTTTTTCGTACTTTTGAGCGCTTCACGACTTCAATCTTATCAATCATCGGAGAAAAAATAGGGAAAATTTTCTCAACACCTACACCGCTCGCCACTTTTCGGACAGTAAAAGTACCGCCAGCCTCTTTTCCGTGTTTTACAGCAAGCACAATACCATCAAAAAGCTGAAGGCGAGTTTTGCCTTTTTCTTGAATCTTCTGCCATACTTTTACTGTGTCCCCCGCTCGTATATCGAGTTTTTTACGCTCGGCAACTACCGGAGAAACTATCATTTTGTGACTATTCATAGTAGCGATAATGTATCATACAGCCCTTGTTTTTGCAATTAAGCCAGCAGTACCTAAGCCGACGGCTGTGTGTACGTCTAGTTTTTTATGGCCTCTATCGCGTGGGCGAAATCTTTTGGGTAAGGTGCTGTCGCAGAAATTTCCGCACCGTCCATATCTTTAAATTTAATTTCGCGAGCGTGCAAAGCGAGACGGGCAAAGCCAAGCATCGGCGGACGTTTTGGTGCGTAAAGTTTGTCGCAGACGACTGGGTGATTTATAGCTTTCAAATGCACTCGTATCTGATGTGTGCGACCTGTGTGAGGCTTGGCTTCTAAAAAAGTGACGCCTTCTCCGCCGTCACCGCCACTACTACGTCCTTCTCCTTGCACCTGTCCGCGCGCAAGCACACGATAATCTGTAATCGCATCGCGAAGTTCGCCACGAGCAAATCTCTGTGCAGACCACAAACGAAAATCTTTCCTGCTTCGGCCGATAGGTCGGTCTATTACATCCGCGTCTTTTTTTACAACTCCGTAAACAAAAGCGTGATAAGTTTTTTCTACTTCACGCGACTGAAAATGCGACTTTAGATGCAAAAACGCCGACTGATTTAAAGCAATAACCATCACGCCAGAAGTGTCACGGTCAATACGATGCACGATGCCGGGACGCTTTATTACTTCTCCGTTTGAAAGATTGATAGGCTCGCCAACATCTGCCGCCATCGGATAATTTTTTAAAACCCAATCTGTAACATTTGGCTCGGCAGTCTTTCCATCATAGTGAACAACAAGCCCCGCGGGCTTGTTGATAATGACGTAATCTTTGTTTTCAAACAGGGTTTCTATTTCTATCATTTTTTCTTTAATGCTTCTTCTAATTTTTTTGGCTTCTTCCATTAATCTCTTTATCGTACTCTCCGTTCCTTTGGCTGTTGTAATTTTAGACGTAATTGTATTTTTTTTAGAAATAAGTTCTTTTTTTCTTGTTTCTGATGTACGTTTTTCTGATTCTATTTCTCTCAAATCCTTTTCAACTTATTCCAAATCCTTACCAATCTCTTCTAATTCTCTTTCGTATTTTCTTATCTCATATTGAATCCGCTGATGATCACTAGTTAGTGTGTTTAAATCGTTCATAATGATTATGTATTAAAGCCTATAATTTTGTATTATAGCATATTGGCTGTGCTGTAAAAAACTTGGAAAAATGTCTGATATGGGTTATCCTTTTAACTGTTAGCGGATGCGCGCGATTAGCTCAGTTGGTAGAGCAGATCATTTACACTGATAAGGTCGGGGGTTCGAGTCCCTCATCGCGCACCAGCAGATTAAATATTCCTTCCGTAGCTCAATGGATAGAGCAGCGCTCTTCTAAGGCGTTGATGTAGGTTCGATTCCTGCCGGGAGGACAAGAAAAAACTGGGGGGTAAAGTTTTCGGGAATTTAAAGAGATGGATCTGGTGTCACGCTCGTCTGACTTTCAAGCTCGCTGAGTCTTGCCTTTTTCGTTTCAAAACGCGCGACTGTATCGTCAAGCAGTTTTTTGTCTATCACTTGATTGGTAGAAGTATTTTGTTGCCCAGAAGTAAAAATCTCTCCTCTGTTTATTTTGAAAAATAAATATCCGCTAAAACCTGCAAGTAAAAGTGACAAACCAGTAAAAGAAAAAATGATTATCTTCCAATCACGTTTTGGATCAAAAGGCATGTGAACGTTTGATTTTTTGAAAGAAAGCTTTTTGAAAAAATTTGGAATAGATTTTGGCATAAATTATTGTAAAGTTAAGACACTCATCTCAATAGTAACGTTCCAGACTGGAGCGACTACCGCGGTGGCTGTTTTTTTGCCGACGTCGCCTGCACTACCTCCCGCACCCACACTTGCACCAGCACCCGTACCAGCACTCGCAAAAAATTGCGAAACAGACGACGCTCTTGTTACATCTACTTTTGAAAGCGACACTTTATATGGCAGATTTTCTATATATGAAATAAAACGATTTACATTATTCCACGAACCGCGCGCTTCAAAACGCATCGTGAGCATGGCATTTTCACCTTCACCAACACCTACATCCACAGTTACAATAGTCACCTCAACACCAGTTTTTCTGCCAGAGTTTTCTACTGTTTCAATAAATGGTACAACTTCATTTTTATGAAGAAAATATAAACCAATCTCAGCAATTTTATCTTTTTGCTCTTCTACTACCCTGTCACTTTGCGTGCGTGTTGATTCGCTTTGGGCATAAGTGTCTATTTCTTGCGACAAAAGAAACGCGTTTTCATTTTTACTTTTAATGACGGAAAAAAGAAAATAATATCCGCCGAGCGCAAGAAGTAAAATAAATATCGCTAGTAATGAAGTGTGTTTGTTTGAGAGTGTCATGTTTTTAAAATGATCCAGAAATTTGCATAGAAAAAGCAATGTCTTTATATTTTGCAAAATTGGAAATCGGAAGATCTACATTTTTAAATATACTATTACTTTGTATTTGAGATGTAAGAGTTGTGAGACTTTTTCTGTTTTTAGCTATGCCAGAGACCACTATTTTACCATCCTCCGTTCCTGCCACACTTCTAACATAAGACACGCTCTGTATTCTAATATCTGACGATTTATTTTTTGTTATCAACCCAATAACGTTTTGAACTGAATCCTCGCTCGCATCTGGCCTCAAAAGTGCCAGTTCCATTTTTATGTCTTTCAAAATCGTGCCAGAAGTACTTTTTGTGTTTTGTAATTCACTTACGGCGCGTACTTTCTGCGCTTCTACCGCAATACCTGCCAATTTTACATTTGAAATAATAAAAGATGGCACTAAAAATCCCGCGGACAACACCACGACGACAACAAAAGTAAAAATCACCACCGTAGTCAAACGATATTTATATTCTTTCGCTAAACTCGCTAGTTTTGTCTGTGGTAAAAGATTTGTCATAAAATTTTTTGTGACTCCTGAGGCAAAGAAAGTCCTACAACCGAAGCAAAACCGAGAGAATCCTTGTATGAAATATCTGGAACATATTCATCAAGCACGAAAACATTTTTCCACACGTTTACAACCTCCACTGGAATACCTAGACTGCTCCAAATGTGTTCTTTTAAACCCTCTTTACTTGCGCCTTCACCACACAAAAGAATCCTATTTATTTTTACAGTATTTTTTTCTTTTTTTTCTCCGTGAGCATACCAATATATTTTACTTATTTCTTCGGTAAGCTCGGGCAAGGTCTCTGCGGTAATCACCATCGTAGATGTAAAAGATATTGCGCCAGCGGTGGTGATATAAAAACCAGTTTTGTTTTTCTCTAAATTTAAAATGAGATAAGAATCTTTGTCGTCTTTATCAGAAACAGCTCTAGCTATAGCCTGCGACTCCAGTTCAAAAGCAATTACCGTGAGGCCCGCTTCTGTAAAAAGCGACATATATGTCTCAATGACTTTTTTAGGAACCACATAGACCGCAACATCTATATGTGTAGCGTCTGCTCCGGGTATCACTACAAAATCAAATTCTACATCCGTGACAGACACGGGAGCATTTTCCTCTATCGTAAATTCCACACTACTTCTCATTTCGTTTGGCTCTACGACTGGTATTTGTGTGCGAAAAACGAAAACTTTTTCTTCGGGCAATGTTACTTTCACAAAACACAGACCGTATTCTTTTTTTATACTTTTAAGAGCTTCAATGATTTGCTCAGGCTTGTGCACGTATCCAGCATCAAGAGCGCCAGAAGGTATCTGATGTTGTGAATAATCCCCCACAACAAAACTACCCTCGTGACTGCGTAATTCTATAAAACGCAAGCTTGTGTCTGAAACAGATAAAGCGACAAAGGGCATTTCCAAAAACTTTGGCGGAGGAAAAAAGTCAAAGAAATTTTTACTCATGTGAGCTTAATTATATACTATTCTTTTATCGTGCAGAAGTTCACGTGCACGCTATTTTGCGCTCGTGCCTGGTGACACTGGCGTGGATGGTTCTAAAAGTGAAAACTCTGTATCGGTAGAAAGTGCGAGTAACATGCCGTTGCTTTCCAAACCTTTTATCATGCGAGGTTCAAGATTGGTGATAAATGTGCAGGTCTTGCCGACAAGCACGCTTGCATCAGGAAAATGTAGCGCGATACCAGAAATTATTTGTCGTGGTGCTTCTTCTGCAAAATCTACAATAAGACGCAGGAGCCTGTCTGTCTCTCCCACTTTTTCTGCCGACATTATTTTCCCTGCTTTTATTTCTACTTTTTTGAAATCGTCTATTGTGATCATTTTTTATTTATTTTTTATGCGTCAATATTTTCGCGTTTTTCTAAAAAGCTTTTTAAAATAAGTGCCGCTGCGGAAGCATCTAGCATTTTATTTTTTGGGCTTTCACGTCTGCTCGGCATCACACCTGTGCTTTCCATGACGCGACTCATATCGCGATCAGGTCGGCGAAACTCCGTGCGCTCTGCGTGTGCACTCGTCATAAATTCTGGCTCCAAATGAATAACGACCGCTCTTTCGGTGGCAGAAGTTTCTGCGGAAATCGCCTGCACAAAAGTATTTATGGCATTCATTATCATATTATCTTTTCCAGAATAATCTTTTGATTCCCCTATCACGATGTCTGTCACTTTTTTATCAATGCAGATTTTTTTTATTTGCGCTACTAGATCGCCCAGATTTTTTTTATTTTCAATTACAGAATATGGCAAAGCAAAAGTGTTGCCTTCATCTGAAAGGGCGATGCCCACACGCTTGCTTCCATAATCAATTCCCAGATATCTCATTGCTTTAATATATCAGACTTTTTTGCTATCATTGGTGTATGTTTGAGCAAAATATACAAAATGTGCAGATTTTTTTAGAAAATCATCCATTGCTCGCTGTGGCGTTGATGGCATGGTCTTTGATTTGGAAGGGTTTTGCCCTTTGGAAAGCAGGCAGACTTTCCCATAAAAAATGGTTTGTGTTTATTTTGGTGCTAAATACTTTAGGAATTTTAGACATTATATACTTGTATTTCGTCGCAAAAAAATATACAGTGTTGTCTGAAACGGAGGAAAAGTAGGGTAAAGTAGAGTAGAAAAAAAAGAGGAAATTGATATGCAGACCGGTTACTTGCAAGATTACAGATTGCGCAAGTCGCCAAAAGGAGGAGTGGCAGAGTGGTCGAATGCACTAGTCTTGAAAACTAGAGGGCTCGTAAGGGTCCCGTGAGTTCGAATCTCACCTCCTCCGCAATAACTGTGCTACAATTTAAATTGTGGATCAAATACTCATCCAAGGAATAGGTTTTTTGGCTCTCTTTTTTGTAATTTTTTCATTCCAAAAGCAAAAGAGAGTGCCTTTATTACTCATTATGTTCGTTGGTTTGCTGTTATTTGTTATACATTTTTATTTGCTCAATGCATACACAGGGGCAATCATGAATCTAATTGAAGCTGGGGTTGTATTTGTATCATTTAAAAAAGAGACAAGTGCGTGGGCAAAGCATAATTTTTGGATTTATATTTTTGTATGTTTATACATTTTAGCTGGAATGCTAACGCTAAAAACTGCTTCAGATGTTCTTCCGATTGCAGCTCAGATATTTGGTGGAATTGCAGTATGGCAAAATAATCCTCGACCAATCAGATTTCTAATGCTCATCCCTCGTCCCCTATGGTTTATTTATAATCTTTTTGTTGGTTCTTATGCTGGCATGATTGCCGAAGTGTTTATTTTTACATCAGTGTTAGTTGGTATTATAAGATTTGACATCTTACGTCAAGTCAAGAAACCTACATAATAGGTTCTAACAACCTCAACAGTCGCCCGCAAATTTTCGAAAAGGGATATTCGATGGGTGTTTGTTTTTTCACCTGATGTATATAATCTATGGCGATGTTCCGAAATGGTGGAATAAAATACAATGGCTTGTAAAAAATAGAGGTGTCGTTGAGTCTTTAATTCCAATGTGCGAGACGTTTCAAAAATAGTTTAAAATATACACGATGAATTACCTATATCATTCCGTACCAAAAGATTTAAAGGGTAATATTTTATACCCGCTCAATGTGTTGAAAGAAAAGTTTCCTGAGATTTATAAACAACAGTTTAGTAAATATGCTGGACGTGAACATATAACAAAGCAGATAATCCCAATACTTGATTGTCTATGGAATGATGTTTTACATTTCTCAGCAGTTAAACCAAGAGAAATAAAGCAAAGTCTTATTGAAGCTGGGTATCCAGATTTTAAAATGAGCTACTATGAAATCGACTCCAAGTTAATTGAACCCAAAAATGCAATTGTGTATTTATATAACCACACCGACAACAAAGACAAAATGAATATCGAAAATTTTGCTCCGTATAATCCTGATGAGGTAGCCACATTTTCTACCATGCCACAAGCAACAAAAGATTATTACAAAGAAATGATTAATAAAGGAGAGCGTCCGCTTTTACATCATAGGATCCCACATATTCTTTATAAAGGCACACTTGATATAAACGGTGTGACTATGATTACTATATAGATTTGATATAATAAGTTCTAACAGCCTCAACGAGGGCCCGCCAATTGGGAAAAAGCAAATTTTTTCATCATAATTTTTTTAATAAGGAAATTAATTTTAATAATATGAATCATCAGAAAGGTTTTGCGAATATAGCTATAATCGTTTTGGTCATTGTGGTACTAGCTGGCGTAGCTGGTTATTTTACGTTGGTTAAAAAATCGGGACCAATTGCTCAACAACCGACACCGACTCCTACTCAAGTACCCCCTTTATCTCCAACGCCCACACCAACACCTAAGGCAACTGAAGCTCCCTGGGTAACATTTAGTGACGGTTCGCATATAAGTTTTCAATATCCTTCTGATTGGAAAGTTGGAAAATTTGAACACAACCCAAACGATTTTAATCTTCAGCCAATAGATCATTTTACCGCAGAATCAAAAAGTAATAATATTTTTATTTCTGTAACCGGGCACTGCATGAATACACAATGTCTCACGGTGTACAGTTTGGATGACATGGTCAGAGAATTTGGTGCAAAAATTATAAGTACAGCGAAGGCTAAAAATGTAACTGGATATAAGGTTAAATTCACTGACGGAAAAACGGGGTACTTATTCATCAAGGGAAATGATTTGGTAACTATTAGCACGGACATATATCTTACATACATGGATAAGATTATTCCTTCACTAACTATGCTTACCGCGGGAACAGCCAATGTGCCAACTAGCGAGTATCCTGTTTGGATAAAAAATATAATTGCAGAGGTGGAAAGTTATCCGGCATTTGACCCTCGCGTCTCATTGACACAGTATCAATACCGAAACCAGATTGTATATTATCTTCCAGTTACTCGTTGCTGCGATTTTACTAGCTCTTTATACAACGAAAGTGGAGAGTTCATTTGTGCCCCCGACGGCGGATTCACTGGTGGAGGAGATAGAAAATGTTCTGATTTTTTTACTGCAAGACAAAACGCGAAAGTTATCTGGACAGACCCTCGTTAATTATTGGTTTTGATTTTAATCAAAACTCTTTTTGTCGCCGCCAAAGAAAAACTTGAAATTGTTAATTCCCGATTCGGAACCGCCCAGATTTTTTGCCCTCCCGACCCGAGCCCGCCGCAGGCGGGCGAGGACAGAATTCCGTTCGAGCTATTTCAAGAATACACCGCCCAAACACCCGCTAACGAATTTGTAGTATTATTCGTATATGAAAAAGTCTACGTGGTATCTGTTGGCGGTTGTAATCATCATCGTGCTGTTGTTAGCATTCATTACATTACGTCTCAAAAACACAAACCAGCAACCAGAGAGAGAAAGTTCGGGCGCACAAAGTACACAAATCTCAGGAATCGTCGTCCCCCATCACGATCTCGTGAAAGATTTACGAGCGCAATTATTTAAAGAGGTTGCAAAACAGATTAAACCACCACAGACCATCATCTTGGTCTCACCCAATCACTACGATGCTGGGCGTGGACAAATACAAACGACACGTAAGGTATGGAGTGTACTCGGTGGCACGATTTCTCCAGAAAACCACATCATTGATGCTCTCGTTGCAAAAAATATCGCGACTGATGAGCCACTCAGCTTTACTGATGAGCACGGCATATATAATATCCTTGGTGACATACACAGAAACTTTCCTGAAGCGCATATCGTACCGCTCATACTTAAACAACTTTCTCCCGACACGCTGGATGCACTACACAACGAGTTGCTCGAAGCATGCGCTGACTGCCTACTTGTCGCTTCGGTAGATTTTTCACACTACCAGCCGGCGCTTCTCGCAGACTTACACGATGAGCGCACACTGCGTTTTTTGCAAAACATAGATACTAAAAATTTACTTACAGAAGCAGAGGTTGACTCTGGCTCGTCACTCAGTTTACTTGCACGGTGGGCACAGTCGCACAATACTAAAAAGTTTTCCCTTTGGAAAAGGACAAATTCTGGTGTGATGTATGAAGATTCTGATATGGAGACAACAACACACATGTTTGGCTGGTACGAAAGTGGCGCCCAAACTCCTGCCAAAAAAGAGGTCAGCTTTACTATTGCTGGTGACACAATGTTTGCGAGATATGTCGATGCTGTATATGGAAAAAATTTCATAGATGCATTTTCTGTGTTTGGAGAACGTGTGTTTTGGGGAGCAGATGCGCGCATCATAAATCTCGAGGGTAGTATCACTAAAGAACCAATCAAAGAAAAACTTGCCAATGATAATGTAAATTTTAAATTTCCTCCATCAATCACAAAAGTACTTTCTTTTTTACACATCAACGGTGCTAGCCAAGCAAACAACCACAGCGACAATGCAGGAGATGAAGGAATAACGACAACGAGAGATTTTTTGGGAGAGATCGGCGTGAGCACATTTAGTGGTCCACACCAAAATGACGTCCTTCGTGTAGCATATTTTAAAGGTGAAGGACTCACGCTTGCAGTAGTAGGCATAAATCTCACCTATCCAAAACAAATACCTGATGTCGCAGTGCCCGTTATTTCAGAAATAGCAAAAGACCCATCAATGAGAATCGTTGTGATTCCACATTGGGGCATTGAATACGCAACAAAACACAGCTTGGCCCAAGAACAAGCGGCACATATGTGGATTGATGCTGGGGCAGATATGGTGGTGGGAGCGCATCCTCATGTGATTCAGGACACGGAGTTGTATCAGGGTGTTCCAATTATATACTCCCTAGGAAATTTTCTTTTTGATCAAATCGATCCCACAACACAAACAGGACTTATCGTCACTGGTACATTTACGCAAGACGGGCTGTCGTGGTTTGCTTTTCCGATACGTTCAGAGCATTTCAAACCACGACTCCTCGTCGGAGCAGAAAAACAAATTATTCTCAACTCACTCTACATTCCATTTAAACAAACATCGACCGAATATGGTGATATAATAAATTTATTAAAATAATATAAAAAAATAAAATGCCTCCACAAACACAAGCGCCAGCCCCAATAATTCCTACTCCACCACCGACTCCAACTCCCACTCCACCCGATTTCACCGCTCCACCCCAAATGCCACCAGTGCAACCATCGCCGGTGTCGTCATCAAAACCGATCTTACTATTGCTCATATTGATACTTGTTATTTTAGTTGCTGGTGCGGTGTGGTATTTCATGGCTGGAAAACAAGGCATGAAAGAATCTCCACAAGAAACAAATGTTGTACAAAATGGGGCCGTAGAAAACAGTGCGGTAGTGCCGGCTTCTGGTATCAGCTGGTATGGCAACCCCGTTACACTCCCCGACTTAAATTTGTTTGCATATAAAGGAATAAAATACACAGATAGTGGTGAAAATGCCGTCATCATTATTCCTAAGGAAGAATACCCTCCATCATACAAAGAAATTGGTGAGCGGGACGGTAAAAAGATCATCTTTGCGCATGGAGGATACGATGGCACGAGGGTTGCCTTTGGAGCAACACTCTTATTTTTTGAAAAAGATGCAAATGGATCATATTCACTTATAAAAAACATGTCCGACGCTGTCGTTTCCGCGACCGACGACAACGAGGGTCCGTTTATTGCTATGTCAGGTGTCACCACCGACAACACAACTATATACACAGACCTGAAGCCAGCTGAGTTCTCTTACGGCGGTCTCACTTTCACTCCAGTCCCAGGAATAGATGTTAGTAGATCTGTTCCAAACATTCAGGAGTATACGACGGAAAAAATTGCAACGATACCTGGTCACGGAGAACTTTTACTACAAAAAAGAGTGAACACTTTTGATCCAGACTCGGTCATCCAATTGGTCGCATATTTAGTAAAGTCTCCTTCTGGTTTTTTTCACACATTCAAAGTTGCTTTTCCATTTATGACGGACGACTCAGTACCACACATCACATGGAATGACAGCTCACAAAACACCTCACCGTTTACTAAAGGATTTGTTGGTGGTTGTGGCTCAGGAGAACGGTCACAGATAATCCAAGATGACATCTCATCATTTGTCCAAGCTGTGGGAAAAACGAACACCGGAGAAGTCGTGTACGGGTTTAAAGACGTCAACGGCGCACAAGCACGATCCATTTACACTACACAAGGCAAGCACTATACAGGGGGCCAGATGCAACAAGTAACAGAATCTGAGTGGTTGCAGAGTCATGGCGTCATCTTTTACAAAAACTTCCACGGAGCATACATGCCGTTTGGAAATTCAATATTCTCATCTGGAGCAGAATGTGGAAAACCAGTTATTTATTTGTACCCAACAAAAGAAACGGATGTATCTGTATCTGTTGACGCGACGGTAACCGTATCAGAGCCATCATATGGAAATGGATGGTCAGTAAGAGCCAAACCAAACGGCTCACTCTCTCTTGCAAATGGCAGTACATTTGGTTCTCTGTTCTGGGAAGGTACCGGTCACGGCGAGTATCCAGCGATCACATCTGGAACAGTTGTTGCGAGTAAAGACATCAAACAAACACTCCGAAAAAATCTAAATGACCTTGGCCTCAATGCAAAAGAATCTGCAGACTTCATGGAGTTTTGGTTGCCGCTTATGCCTAGCACTCCATTTGTACGCCTCACATGGTTTACCACAGCAGACATGAACAAGCTGGCTGCACTCCACATCACACCAAGACCAGACACAATGATACGTGTGTTCCTAGATTTTCAAGGCCTAAAAGAGTCGGTGGTCATACCTACGCAAACTCTGTCTTCTATTCCACGAAAAGGATTTACTGTTGTTGAATGGGGCGGACTTTTGGTGAGATAAGAAATGCGCACGTTCTAACAGCCTCAACGAGGG
>SICJ01000016.1 GCA_009691505.1 Candidatus Parcubacteria bacterium
AGCGGGAGCGGAGGCGGTTGCAGAAGTTGTGGCTTAATCTATATAATAAAAGTTGTGCAAAATGCGCAGGTGGCGAAATTGGTAGACGCACTACCTTGAGGTGGTAGCGCCTGTTATGGGCTTGGAGGTTCAAATCCTCTCCTGCGCACAGTTTTACGTTTTGGCTAGTCCCGAACGGGAACTTTAAATGGTGGCTATAGTTTAGTGGTAAAACTCCAGTTTGTGGAACTGGTATCGAGGGTCCGATTCCCTCTAGTCACCCCAAAAAATAACTTTTCTAATCACACCTTTCAATTCTTGTCGTAGAAAAAAGAGTTTTGATTTTGTCTTGTCGCTGATACTATTGATACATGCAAACAAAAACCAAACATCTCCTACAGGATTTTATCTTCATTTTAGTCAGCATTACGGTTGCTATTTTTTTGGTTGAGAGTGGCTTTTTGCAGTCTTTTGTAGGTTCACTTCATTCAGTGGAGTCTGGTTTTGTAGGATATTTTGCAATCTTTATTGCGGGAATATTTTTTACTTCTGTTTTTACGACTGCTCCAGCGATGGTAATCCTCGTGTCATTTACGCAAAATGAAAATATATTTCTCGTGGCGCTTTTGGGCGGACTTGGTGCAATGGTCGGGGACTACGTTCTTTTTCTTTTTATGAAAGATAGAGTCGCGGAAGATTTCAAATATATTTTTGGTGTATCTAAACACAAAAGAATTCCGCATATTTTTAAAACAAAACTTTTTCATTTTTTTGCATCGTTTTTTGGAGCTCTTATCATCGCCTCGCCACTACCAGACGAGCTTGGCATAGCGATACTTGGTTTATCAAATACGAGTAATAAATTCTTTCTGCTACTTTCGTTTTTGTTTAATGCAGGAGGAATTTTTGTTATAGGATTTTTGGCTACGTTCATTTTGTAATTTTTTGCGTTATACTGTTTTTATGACACAAATCGTCACACTTATTACAGAAGGTGAAAAAGACTACGAGCTCCTAGACTCTGGCTCAGAGGAAAAACTTGAGCGTTATGGCGATTTTTTGCTTGCTCGCCCAGATCCGCAAGCGCTATGGCAAAAACACGATGAAAAAGAGTGGGCACACGCGCACGGAGTTTTTACGCGTGGAAGTATGAGTGCTTCTTGGAAAATGTCGCCAAATGTTCCTGCGAGCTGGCAAATACAGCTCGGTGGTTTAAATTTTATTATTTCACCCACAGCTTTTAAACACACCGGCGTTTTTCCAGAACAAGTCAGTAATTGGAAATGGATAGGTGAGCAGATTGCGCGCGCGACTGTCGCGCGCGCAGGCGCAACCAAAAAAGTTTCCGTCCTAAATCTTTTTGGCTACACTGGTGGCGCGACGCTCGCGTGTGCAAAAGCCGGTGCGGAAGTGACTCATGTAGATGGTTCAAAATCGGCGATTGCTTGGACAAAAGAAAATGTGCGTGCGTCTGGTTTAGAAGAAAAACCAATTCGTTTTATGCTTGATGATGCGCGGAAATTTGTGGCGCGAGAAATAAAGCGTGGAAAAAAATATGACGGCATCATAATGGACCCGCCCGCATTTGGTCACGGCGCAAAAAAAGAGCTGTGGAAAATAGAGGAGCATTTACAAGAGCTTCTTTCAATGTGCAAACAAGTTTTGAGTGACGATCCGCTTTTTTTTCTATTAAATGGCTATGCTTCAAGCTATTCCGCTGTCGCTTATCGCAACATTTTGCAAGATTTAATGAAAAATTTCGCCGGAAATGTAGAGGCGGGGGAGCTCACAATTAGAGAATCAAAAAATGGTAGACTTTTGCCTTGCGGTATTTTTGCACGTTGGTCAAAAAAGTAATTTAGAAAAATATGGAAAATATTGTCACAGAAAATAAAAATAATAAAATAAAAGAAAGTCACAAAACGCTCGCATTTTTCGCGATTCTGTCATTTATGTGTTTCGGTACAATCGCAGTAATGGTATCACACGGCGTTTTCTCACTAGACATCTCAGCAGAAATTTTCGCACTAAATTTTCGTTCACCATTTTTAATTTCGCTCATGCAAGCTGCAAGTAACATTATGCATCCACTGATGCTTCTTGTGTACTGTGTTTTTATCTGCGGAGCGCTCATTTCAAAAGAAAGAATGCATGATTGTTTTGTTTTCGTTTACGCAATATTTTTTGGCTTAGTTTCATTTTCTTTATTAAAATATTTTATGGAAATTTCTCGCCCGCTTGTGAGGATTGTGGATGCCACAGGCTACAGTTTTCCTAGCGCACACACTGTCATGGCGACGATTTTTTTCCTACTGACTGCCTATTTTTTTAAAGGGTATATTAAAAATCACATTTATAAAGTAATCATTTTCATTTTCTTTGTTTTTTTAATTTTCCTCGTTGCAATAAGTCGTGTTTATCTGGGCGCACATTTTGCTAGCGATGTTTTCGGCGGATTTTTTCTAGGGCTCGGCATCGTTTTCTTAGTAATTTTATTTTCTAAAATATAGATAAAATGACCATACTTTTGGACGGTAAAATTGTTCGTGACTCCGTAGCGGGAGAACTAAAAAATAAAATTTTGGGTTTAGAAAAAAAACTCAAACTCGCTATTTTACAAGTGGGCAACAAAGAAGAGTCCAATAAATATATTGAGCAGAAAAAACTTTTTGCCGAAAAAATAGGTGCAGAAGTAATCCATGTCAGATTTTCTGAAGATGTTTCTCAAGAAAAAATTTGCGCAGAGATTCAAAAATTAAACGGTGACGCTTCTGTGCACGGTATTATCGTTCAACTTCCTCTTCCAGAAACACTTGATAAAAATCTGATCATCCAAAATATTGATCCTATAAAAGATGTTGACGGACTTACCTCCGCAAACACAAAACTACTTTGGAAAAATGAAAAAGGGCATGTGCCAGCGACTGCACGAGGCATTCTCACTCTTCTTGATTATTATAAAATTGAAATAAAAGGAAAAAAAGTAGTAGTCGTCGGACGTTCACAGCTTGTGGGTAAGCCTGTCGCATTATCATTTTTAAATAGAGACGCGATTGTAATTGTTTGCCATCGTGGCACGTCTTCTATTATGTCGGAGACAAAGCAGGCAGATATTTTAGTAGTGGCCGCTGGTAATCCAGAGTTTATTACAAAAGATTTTGTGCGTGAGGGGCAAGTGGTGGTGGACGTGGGTATTAATGTCAAAAAAAGCGAGCATCAAAGTGAAGAAATTTTGCACAAAAAAGTGGTGGGGGATGTAAACTTTGCCGAGGTATCGCCAATTGTTTCAGCTATTTCGCCAGTGCCAGGAGGAGTCGGACCAATGACCGTGCTTTCTTTATTTCAAAATCTGCTAGATGCGTATATAATGATAGAAGAGAAATAAAATAATTTATTAATAATTTAACACAAATATGTTTAACGAAAATACAATAGTAGGAAAGAGAATGAATTTGCTCGTCACGATTTTTACAATAGTTCTGATTTTGTTTGTTGCTTCTATGACTGTCAATTCTTTTAGTGGACGTGGATATGCGCACGGTGGTGCTTTGAGTGAAGACCAAAATACTATTTCTGTGTCAGGAAAAGGTGAAATCATTGCGATTCCAGATATTGTAACAGTTACTTTTTCTGTAGTTGAGCAGGCAGATACCGTTGTTGATGCACAAAATAAATCAACCACAAAAATGAACACGGCCCTTTCTGTGTTAAAAGCGCAGGGAGTTGAAAACAAAGATATTAAAACCACAGATTACAATGCGTATCCTAGATATGAATACCAAAATCAAATCTGCACGCAATACAGCTGTCCTCCGTCTGGCAATCAAAAAATTATTGGTTATGAAGTAAGTCTGAGCGTTGCAGTAAAGATAAGGAAAATTGAAGACGCCGGGAAAATTCTTGGCGCGATAGGAGAGACTGGCGTGTCCAACATTAGCGGACTCAATTTTGAAGTGGACAATCAAGATGTAAAAACTCGTGAAGCAAGAAAGCTCGCGATAGACGATGCTCGCACACAAGCAAAACAACTAGCAAACGACCTCGGTGTGCGTCTCGGCGACATTATGAGTTTCAATGAGTCAGGAAATTATCCTATACCGATGATGTATAGAACATCTACGATGGAAATGGGTGGCACTGCAGACTCTACTCTACAGCTTCCATTAGGGGAAAGCAAAATCACTTCAAATGTGACGATTATTTATGAGATTAAATAGGTAGGTAGACACAGAAAAACACCGCTTGAAAAGCACGCGTAAATCGTTGCTACGATTTCTGCTCCGCTCGGCGCCGTCGCGCCTGCGCGAGTCTTTTCAAACAGTGTTTTTCTGTGTCTAAGTTATCTAGTTACAGAGGCATTAATTTAATTTGACACCTTGTCCAAAAGGAGTATTATAGTCCTGTAACCGCCTTCGGGCGTTTTTTCTTAAAAAAATCATTAAATTCTTTAAATTCAAAAATCATGAAAATCGTAGATTATATAAAAGAAACAAGAGTAGAACTCAAACACGTGAGCTGGCCGACTCGTCGCCAGACCGTCATTTTTACTATTATTGTCATTCTCATTTCTCTAAGCGTGGCCTTTTTCCTAGGCTTTTTTGATTTTATTTTTACAAAATTTTTAGAAAAGTTCATTATTTAAAACTATGTCTATACAAAGAATACAAGAAGGTCGCAATTGGTACGTTATTCACACATACGCAGGATACGAAAACGCGGTGATGCGAAATCTAAAACAGCGTATTGAGTCGCTTGGAATGGAAGACAAAATTTTCAACGTCATCGTTCCGACCGAGAAAAAGATAAAAATAAAAGGTGGCAAGCGTGTGGAAGAAGAGGAAAAAATTTATCCGGGATATATTCTCGTGGACATGCTTGTGACCGACGACTCTTGGTATGTCGTGCGCAACACTCCGCGCGTTACGGGCTTTGTGGGTTCTGGCGTTTATCCTGTGCCGATTGAAAAAAAGGAAGTTGAGGATCTTTTCAAAAGAATGAATGCAGATACTGCAAAACACAACATTGATTTGGCCCCAGAAGACGCTGTAAAAATCGTGGACGGTCCATTTAAAGACCTTGAAGGAAAAGTAAGCGAAGTAGACAATGAGCGAGGAAAAGTAAAAGTACTCGTCGCGATGTTTGGACGAGAAACGCCAGTAGAGCTAGATTTCTTGCAAGTAAAGAAAATTTAAGGTAAGGTAATCCACACGGAAACGCGCACACGCAGGTGGCGCAAAAAACAAAATTATGGCAAAAAAAATAACAAAAAAATTGAAGCTAGTCATCTCTGCGGGAAAAGCAAACCCAGCTCCACCTATTGGTCCAGCCCTTGGACAAGCGGGAGTAAACATCGGTGAATTTGTAAAGCAATTTAACGACAAAACTAAAGAAATGATGGGCGATATTGTGCCTGTTGAAATCTCTGTTTATGAAGACCGAACATTTACTTTTGTTCTAAAAACGCCACCAGCTTCAAGTCTCATTTTGAAAGCTATCGGTGTAGAAAAAGGTTCTGGAACAAATAAAACTAAAAAGGCAGGAAAGATAACCAAAGCCCAAATCCGTGCAATCGCCGAGAAAAAAATGCCCGACCTAAACGCTCACGACCTAGACGCTGCTTCAAAGATAATCGCAGGAAGCGCCCGCTCAATGGGAGTAGAGGTAATAGACTAAAAACAAAAAACTAAAAGACCGCCTGAGGGCGGTTTTTTGTTGGGTGGAAAGTACTTCCACAAAAACTTGATGGTGTTTAGAATTTTTGCTTTTTGGCTCTGTCTTGCATATTATGTAGACAATATGAGACGCAAAAAATCAGGCAAATCAAAAACAAAAACAAAATCAACGACAAACAATCACAGCGTAGGCGCTTTGTCTTATCAAACAATTCTTAAATTGGTAGAGGACGGCTCTATAAAAACCACTGAGCTAGAAAATATAAAACCCGCATCTCTAGACCTTTCGTTGTCGGACGAAATATATAAAGTGGAGGGGATTTTCCCACCAAAAGAAAAAGAAACCGTCCGTGATGTTTTAGAAAAAATCCGCAAGCAAAAATACTCGCTCGGAAAAACTCTTGAAAAAGATCAAATGTATATCGTGCGATTAAATGAAACTTTAAATTTGCCACGCGATATTTATGCTTTTTGTAATCCAAAATCTACGACTGGTCGGCTAGACACGCACGTGCGACTTATTGCCGACGGAATGTCACGTTATGATTCTGTTCGCGCGGGTTTTTCTGGAGAGCTTTGGGTTTCTATTGTGCCGAGAACTTTTTCGATAAAACTTTATCGCGGACTTAGCGTAAATCAGATTAGATTTTTTAATGCAGATACTCGTCTCACCAACACCGAGCTCGCGATAGCAATGGAAAAACATAAATTTTTGTGGCGAAAAAACGGCAAGCCATACAATTATGATGAAATAAAAGTGCGCGACAATGACGGCTCGCTTATTCTTACGCTTGACCTTGAACATAAAAACGTCGGCTTTGAAAGTATTCTTTCAAAAACGCCGATTGATTTGGTAAAGATAAAATTTTACGATTCGCGGGCTTTTTTCAAGCCGATAAAGCGCCAAAAAAATGGGTATCTATATTTAAAAAAAGGTTCTTTTTATATTCTTTCCACAAATGAAGCTGTGCGTATTCCGCCAGATTTTGCTTGTGAAATGTTGCCGATGGACGAGCGAAGTGGCGATTTTCGTTCACATTACGCTGGTTTTATAGACCCGGGATGGAGCTACGGTAAAAATGGTGAGGGCAAAGGGCGCACGCTCACGCTTGAGGTGCGACCGTTTGAAGACTTGATAGTACGTCATGGTCAGCCGATAGCAAAAGTATCTCTTGAGCAAATGTGCGAAACCCCAAAAAAGATTTACGACGACATGTCTTCCAACTATGTAAAACAATCAGGACCAAAATTAGCGAAGCAGTTTAAATAAAAATAATTTATTTCTCAAAAGTGGTAAATGTAAGCTTGAAAGGAGTTTTTTCGTCCGCCTCACGCACAATTTCCGCCGTTTTTTTCCAGCTAAAAAAATCTACCGCAGTCATTGGAAAATATACATCGCCAGTAAAATCGTCATCTATAAAAGTGACATAAATTTTATCTGCATAAGGAATAAATTCTTTGTAAATTCTCCGCCCGCCGATTATCATTATTTCTTCGGTTTTAGCGAGCTCTAAAACAGGTGCGATAGAATCGTAAACAGTTATATTTGTTTTATCTAAACTCGCTTTGAGCGGCGTAAGCGAAAGCATTATATTTTTTCTGCCCGGAAGAGCTTTACCAAGCGATTCAAAAGTCACAGCACCCATCACCACAGTTTTACCTAAAGTTTTTTCACGAAAAAAAGCCATGTCTGCTGGCAGTTTTGGCCAAGGAAGCATTATGCCGTTTCCTATCAGAAAATTTTTATCTACGCCTGTTATAAGTGTAATCATTTTTATTTTTATCTAATTTGTGCCAACTTTTCCGCCTCGCGCATTAAACAATCATCGGCGCTTTTATCGGTGGATGATGCTCGTAATCCACAAGCTTTATATCGTCCATTGTAAACTTATCTATGTCCGTGACTTCAGGATTTAGCCAAAGTTTCGGCGATTTCATCGGCTCACGAGCGAGCTGTTCTTTTACTGCATCAAAATGTTCGTGATAAATGTGTGCGTCGTTGAGCGTGAGAATACATTCGTGCGGAGTAAATCCAGTGACCTGCGCAATCATTGCGAGTAAAAGAGAATATGAAGCAATATTGAATGGCACGCCGAGAAACATATCACAACTCCTTTGTACCATGTGAAGTGAAAGTTTTTTTGTTTCTGGATTCGCAAAAAATTGAAAAATAATATGACACGGCGGAAGCGCCATTTCATCCAGCTCGCCAGGATTCCACGCGGTTACAATGAGTCTACGGTCGTTTGGATCTGCTTTTAATTTTTCCACAACTCTTTTTATTTGATCAATAGTAGTGCCATCTAGTTTTTTCCATGCACGCCACTGAACACCATAAATTCTACCGAGGTCGCCGGGGAATTTTGCCTTCCGTGTCCAAAAGTCTGCCTCAGCATTTGCGGTCCAGATAGTTTTTTCGCTACCATTTAGCTCTTTCAGACGATTATCGTCCGAGCTTCCTTCAAGAAACCAAAGCAGTTCGCTAGTAACCGCTTTGAACGCGAGTTTTTTGGTCGTTACCGCAGGAAAACCCTCTTCTAGGTTGAAGCGCATTTGTTTGGCAAAAAGTGCCCTTGTAACAGCATTTCGCCCCTTTCTGTCTACACCTTTATCCATTATTTCCTTCAAAACGTCATTGTAGATTTTCATATAAAAATTATATCATCTATGCTAAAATGACCACAATGAAAGACCGAGAGATAGAAAAACTAATCAAGGCAGAAAGCGAGCGACAGAAAAATGTTGTCAATCTTATTGCTTCAGAAAATTATGTTTCGCAGGACGTGCTCACCGCACTCGGCAGTCAGCTCACAAATAAATACGCGGAAGGTTATCCGGGAAAAAGATATTACGGCGGACAGAGTGTTGTGGATAAAATAGAAGATTTGTGCAAATCGCGTGCGCTAAAACTTTTTAAACTCGCACCGAAAAATTGGCATGTAAATGTCCAGCCACTCTCTGGCTCGCCGGCAAACGTCGCCGTGTATGTCGCGCTAGTTTCTCCGCACGGAAAAATAATGGGAATGAGTTTGGATCAGGGCGGGCATCTCACGCACGGACATAAAGTTTCTATTACTGGAAAATTTTGGAATCAAGTGCCGTACGGCGTGGATAAAAATACGGAGGTGATAGATTACGATGAGCTAAAAAAACTCGCGCTTGAAAATCGGCCAAATATAATCGTTGCAGGATTTACTTCATATCCGCGAATTGTTGATTTCAAAAAATTTCGTGACATTGCTGATGCGTGTGGTGCGTATTTAATGGTAGATATGTCGCATTTTGCTGGACTTGTAGCTGGTGACGTATATCCGAGTCCATTTAAATATGCTGATGTTGTGACAACGACCGTGCACAAAACTCTTCGTGGTCCACGTAGTGCGATGATTTTCGTGAAAAAAGACGCGCGCGATTTACCAAAATTAATAGACAAAGCAGTGTTCCCAGGAATGCAAGGTGGCCCACATTTAAATCAAATAGCCGCAGTCGCAGTCGCTCTAAAAGAAGCAGACACTCCAGCTTTCAAAAAATATGCGGAGCGGGTGGTGAAAAATGCGCGCTCGCTCGCAGGTGAGCTCAAGTCGCTCGGTTGGAAAATAATTTCTGGTGGGACAGATAGTCATCTCGTGCTTATAGATACTTGGATGGGCGGAAAGGGACTTTCGGGAAAAGAGGCAAGCGACCGTCTAGAGAAAGCGGGGATTATTGTAAACAAAAACACAATTCCATACGAGACACGGTCACCATTTGATCCGTCGGGAATTCGCGTGGGCACAGCCGCCGAAACGACTCGCGGAGCAAAAGAAAAAGAAATGATCGCGATCGCCAGAAAAATTGATAAAATTTTGAGGAAAAAATAGCAACTAAAAATCGCGCACAAAATGAAAAAAGGAAAATTTATAGTAGTTGACGGTGGCGAAGGCTCTGGAAAAACGACGATGGTCGCTTTGGCCAAAGAACACTTTCCGGAAATGGTTTTCACACGCGAGCCGGGAGGTTCGCCTTTTGCGGAAAAAATCCGCGCGGTTATTCTTTCACCAGAAGCAAAAGACGCTCACGGTGAAACACAGTTTGGCCTTTTCTGGGCAGCTCGTTTTGATCATTTACAAAATACGATTATTCCAGCTTTACAGCGCGGTGTGCACGTTTTAAGTGATCGTTTTGATTCTTCCAGCTTTGTTTATCAAATGCACGGTCAAGAAGCGCGTCATTTGCGAGACATGTTTTGGAAAATGCGTGAAGTGTATGTGCGCGATGGTCAGCCCGATCTCTACATTTTTCTAGACGTTGAACCAGAAGTAGGCTTGTCACGTGTTGCAAAAAGAAAAGAAACGACAAATCATTTTGACGACCGTGCTTTAGATTTTCATAAACGCATTCGCAACGGATATTTTGAGTTTTTGAAATCTGTTCCGCACGTTGTCATAAATGCAAATCAATCTACAGAAGAAGTCCGCACTGATTTTTTGAGAACACTTAAGCAAGTGCTCGGATAAAATAGATGCTCGCATAAATTTTATGTTAACTCTTAAAATAAAAAAATTAAAACCTGATGCAAAGTTACCGAGCTATGGTCATCCAGGAGATGCTGGGTTGGATATTTTTTGTTCCGAAGCTGTAACATTTTCTCCAGGTGAAAAAACAGCAGTACCGACAGGTATTGCAATGGAAATCCCAGATGGTTATGTGGGCTTAATATGGGACAAAAGTGGTTTGGCTGTGAAAAATGGCCTAAAGCTTCTCGGTGGAGTGATAGACTCAGGTTATCGTGGAGAAATACTGGTAGGTATGATAAATCTTTCCGCGGAGGTGTATAATTTTGAAAAGGGACACAAGGTAGCGCAAATGCTTATTCAAAAAAAGGAGACAGTAGAAATAGAGGAGGCGACCGAGCTTGCAGAAACTCCGCG
>SICJ01000017.1 GCA_009691505.1 Candidatus Parcubacteria bacterium
ACTTGTGCTTAGAATACCAGACGGACAGGTGGGTGGCGAAACGTCTGTGGGAATAGGTGTCCAAAAAACAGATGATACGCTACAATACGCAGAGTTTTCTACAAGAATACATTTTAATACCGACAACACAGACTCAACACAAACAATATGACAAAAAACCTTACCAAAAAAATAGTATTTGCGACAATACTTTCTACTATTTTGTTTTCTGTGTTTTTTGTAGCAAAAACCGTTACGCCACAGGTGATGGCTGTCGAAACATTTGAATACACTCCACTTAGTCCATTGCCACACACAACCAGCGGAAAAACAACCAACATAAATATATATCTCCTGGGAATGTTTAAGATCCTTATTGGTGTCGCGGGAGTACTTGCTGTTATTATGATAGTGATAGGTGGTATCCAATACATGTCCACAGACGCCATTGGAGACAAGCTAGATGGGAAAGAAAAAATTAAACAAGCGGTAGGGGGGTTACTTTTAGCTGTCTTGTCATATCTTCTTTTACAAACCATAAATCCAAATCTTTTAAAAATAAATGCTGGGTTACCGCCACCTCAACCGCAAGTATCTGCACCACCAGTACTACAAAATCCATAATTTATGTTAAATAAAATCACAATCGTTATAGGAATAATACTTGTTATTGTTGTCGGTATTTTTCTATTTTTATATTTTACACGGGACAATAAGACAAACACGCTAAGCGACATTACGACAAGTATTCGTGATTTTTTTCCTTTCGGACGCGGTTCTGTCGCGACTCCAGAAACAGACATCGTGAAAACAAACCCAAACCAAAATCCTGTGTTGCCAGACACAAACACTGCACCACCTAGACTACGACAAATATATCCATTACCAGTTTCTGGATCAGAAATATTTACGGTAGCGAGCAGTACTTTTGTGCGATTTCTGGAAAAAAGTACTGGTAATGTGCATGAATCAAAAACAGACAAAAATACCGTGGAAAGAATTTCAAATACAACCATACCAAAAGTAACTGAAGCAGTATTTGTAAAAAAAGATGCGGTCTTACTTAGATATTTAAAAGATGATAGTGATATCATAGAAACGGTGTTTGGTTCTTTGGGTACAACCACAGCAACCACAGCGGGAGCAACCACCACAAGGGAGGTGGGAACGCCAGCAGAACTCGTAAGTACATATCTCACACCAAACATAAATGGGTTGGCGGTGTCAGACAAAAAAGACAAGATGTTTTATATGACCGAGCTAGATTCTGGTGCGAGGGGTGTTATTTCAAATCCAGATGGCTCAAAGGGTGCGACGGTATTTGATTCTCCGATACGAGAGTGGGTTGTGCAGTGGCCAAAAACAGACACAATAGCACTCAACACAAAAGCAAGCGCTCAGTTGCCGGGATATTTATATTTCCTAAACACCGTCACAGGAAAACAGAAACTGGTGCTTGGTGACTGGCTTGGACTCACAACACTTACAAACACAAATGCCACAAAAGTATTACATAGTTTCAACGATAATGCGGGTAAAATGTATTTACAGACTTATAAAATAGTCGGTGAAACTTTTAGTCCGACGCTTTCTACGCCCACACTGACAGAAAAGTGTGTGTGGAGTAAAAAAAATATTGACATTGTTTATTGTGCAATACCAAAAAATCTAAAGGGGGGAGCGTATCCTGATGATTGGTATAAAGGTTTAATCTCTTTTGAAGACAACCTCTGGAAAATAGACACTGTTACTGGCACAACCGAGCAGATATTAAATATTTTTGAAGTCGCAGGAACAGATATTGATGCTGTCAATCTATCAATAGACGCGGAAGAAAAGTTTCTTGTCTTTACAAACAAAAAGAATTTATCCCTTTGGAGTTACGCCTTATAGACTATTTCTTTAGTTTTCTTTTAAGTACGATTTCTTGCCCAATAGTAAAAAGATTGCCTGTAATCCAGTAAAGAGCTATAGCACCAGAAATACTCCAAGAAATAAAAGTTGCGACAAAAGGAAATACGTATAGCATCATCATCTGTGTGTTGCGTGCAAAATCTTCTTGAATGGAGTTTGGTGTGCCGGCTTTTTTAGCAACAGGAATATTCTTTTGCACCATAATTTTGGCCTGAAAAAAGGTGGAGATTCCTACCAAAACGGCTAAAATTAGGCTCTTTTTAGAAATATCCAGCCATAGAAAAAACATATCTATTGTCTGTGGTACATGGACAAAGGCGTAGAGTATACTTTCGTCTATTGTTGGTAGACCTGGGTGTAAAAATATACGGTAAAGAGCAAAAATTATTGGTAGTTGTATAAAAATAAGAAGAATGCTCATGAAAGGTCTGATGCCTTTTTCTTTATATAAATCCATCTGTTTACGCGCTAGCACTTGTCTATCGCCTTTATATTGTTCTTTAAGCGCTGTAAGCTCTGGCTCTACCGCTTTCATTTTAATCTGTGTTTCAACGGCCTTTTTTGAAAGGGGAAACAGAATAAGCTTTACAATGACAGTAAACAAAATAACAATGATACCCGCGTCTGCCCACGGGAGAGTGTTCATAAGTAAAATGAGCCCATTGTAAAGTGGCTCGTAGACGATAGAATTATATAAACTAGACATCAGACTATTGTATATTAGTGCGCGGTGTTTTACAAAAGACCCGCTTTTTTAAATAGTTCCAAAATCTCTACTCTTTGCATTTCAAACGACAGCGTCCCCGCACCTGATTTCGCAGAAATTATGTTTTTTGCGGGGTTTTTTATGTCTGAGAGAGTCGCACCAACAAAAGAATACACCCTCCTACGAATTTTATTTCTTAAAACAGCCTTCGGTGCCACTTTTTTAGAGACAAGCACAGCAAAACCATCTACAGAAGAGGGGGTACTACGCAGTGTAAAGTGTGGGGAATGAAAAACCTTGTTTTGAATAGGAGTCTTCTTAAAAGCATCTTTTGAGACCCTTTTACTTTTGGGCAACATGGATTTTTAGAAAAACCTTACTTATTTAAACTGAAAGTTTAGCTCGGCCCTTGCGACGTCGTCTTTTAATGGTCTTTTTGCCTCCAGCTGTTCTGTTTCTTACCAGAAAACCGTGTGTTTTTCCACGTTTTCGCTTTTTTGGTTGGTATGTTTTAGACATATACAAGAGTATATATTATGACTGAGTTATTCACAACTTGTTCACAGTGTATCAACATAAGTGTCACTTTTTAACAAGTAGAAACATGTTGACTATCATATATAATAGTCACTAACATGGATAGCAAAAAACTTTGGGAAAGCGTACTTGTGGATGTAGAAATAAACGTTTCTAAAGCTAGTTTTAATACTTGGTTCAAAGATACATTTATTTACAAGCTAGAAGATGGTGTCGCCTACCTCAGTGTGCCAAACGCTTTCGTAAAACAGTGGATGGTAGATAAATATCACGGGTCTATCTTAAAATCACTGCGAGCTTTATCAGAAAACATCAGGTCCCTAGATTATATCGTCAATAAAAGTGATGTAAAAAGAGAAGACCAGAAAATAATAAAAAATATTCCAGAAAGTGCTGGCGAACTACCGCTCAGCGAGTTTTATATAAACAAAGACGACAATTTAAATCCAAAATACACCTTTGACTCGTTTGTTATCGGGCCGTTCAACGAGCTCGCCCACGCCGCAGCGCAGGCTATCATAAAAAAGCCGGGAATTGTATACAACCCTCTATTTATTTATGGAAACACCGGCCACGGAAAGACACACCTTATTCAAGCTGTGGGTAATTATATGAAACAAAACTATCCCGATAGTAAAATTCACTATGTAACATCGGAAAAGTTTACGGTGGACTATGTAAACTCTGTTCAAAACCACAAGGTCAACAATTTTAAAGAAAAATACCGAAAATATGACGTTTTGATCATGGATGATATACAGTTTTTCTCAAACAAACAAAATACGCAGGAAGAGTTGTTTCATTTATTTAATCATCTATACGAAAACAACAAACAAATCATTTTTTCTTCGGACAAACACCCAAACTATATTCAAAATCTAGAAGACCGCCTAAAATCACGGTTTGCGGCGGGAATGATAGTAGACATACCTGCGCCAGACCATGAGTCTAGAACGGCTATACTAAAGGCTAAATTGCGTTTTCACAATCACGTGCTGTCGCTAGAAATCATAGATTATCTAGCACAAACTCTCTCTAGTAATATTCGTGAGCTTGAGGGAGCGCTCAACACAATAATCTGTCAAGCTAGACTAAAACAAAAAGAGCTCACACTAAATGACGTAAAAAATCTTATTAAAAACAGCGCCAGCCCAAAGAGAAACCTTTCTCCAAAAGAAATCATCAAAATTATTGCTGATTTCTACAACATAAACGAAGAAAATATTTATGAAAAGACTCGCAAAAAAGAAATTATTAAGCCTCGCCAAATAACAATGTATATTTTGCGGGAAGACTTCAATATATCTTACCCGTCTATTGGCGAAAAAATGGGCGGGCGAGATCACACGACCGTAATCCACTCTTGCGAGAAAATAAAGAACGATCTCAAGTTTGATAGTGTTCTTTCGCAAGAAATAAATAGGATTAGAGCGATGTTGATATGATGTGAATAAAGCTTAAATTAATGTGGATAAGAAAAGAGAAAATCGGTCGAAAAAAATATTATTAACATTATATAAAATATTATAAACAAGTTATGATTAATAAATTACAATAAAAATGTTTAAAAATATAGGTTTAAAAAGTTATCCAGTTATCCACAGCATTAATAATAGTAATAGTATTTAAATATAATAATTAACTAATACAGTGAATATGAAAGTAGAATGCATAATAGAAAAATTGAGTAAGAATATTTTACAAGCAGAAAGAATTGCTGGAAGAAATCATTCTCTACCAGTTATTAACTGTATTTTACTTGAGGCTACAAAAAACAGCTTAATAATACGGTCTACAAATCTGGACTTGGGTGTAGAGATAACAATGCCAGTAAAAGTCGTTACAGAGGGTTCTGTGGCCATTCCCGCTGGTATTCTAGGCTCTTTCCTTTCTAGTATTAGCGACGATAAAACGGTGATATTAAGTGTAGAAGAAAATAACCTCACCGTTTCAACTCAAAAAAATCAAACCCACATAAAAACTTATCCGAAAGAGGATTTTCCGACCATTCCTGTGGTGATGAGTGATAAAACTTTTAAAATAAACGCTGGCGAGTTTGTGCGTGGTCTAAAATCTGTGTGGTACAGCTCAGCTATTTCTAGTATGAAGGCCGAGCTTTCTTCTGTGTATGTTTATTGTAATGACGACGAAGATATAGTGTTTGTGGCGACAGATTCATTTAGACTTGCGGAAAAAAAGATTCAAACAAAAAAAGCCAAAGAATTTGGTAGTTTACTAATACCTTTTAAAAATATTCCAGAAATAATCCGCGTTTTAGAGGAAATAAATGGAGAAGTGCAGGTAAATCTAGAAAAAAACCAAATTTCTTTTAGTTATGACGGAGTTTATATCACCTCTCGTGTTATAGACGGTATTTTCCCAGATTACAAACAAATAATTCCAAAAGGTAATACCACTGAAGTAGTAATGCTCAAGCAGGATTTTATAAATTCACTTAAAATCGCAAACATTTTTTCAAACAAACTAAATCAGATCAACATAAAAGCCCTTCCATCTAAAAAAGTGTTTGAACTGCAGACGAAAAACTCTGATGTCGGTGATAATACCAACACCATAGACGCGGTTTTCAGTGGAGAAGATGTGGATATCAATTTCAACTACAAATACATCGTAGACTGCCTACAATCCATAGAATCAGACAGCGTTTCCCTTAGTTTTAATGGTATAAGTAAGCCTCTTGTGATACGTGGCGTTTCGGATAAGTCATTTCTCTATCTCGTAATGCCGATGAATAAATAAAGGAAAGCCACGAAAATCCCGTAAAAATTTTTAAAATAAAACCAAAATGGAAAACGCCGGATCTTTTTTACAAAGATTTAAAAAAATACTATTTTCACAAGGCGCGCGCGTAGATTTGGCGATAGAAGCAATCAAAAAAGTGACAGGCACGGATATTTTGGCAAAAGATATTAGTATTAGAAACGATGTTTTGTTTGTGAGCACGTCCAGCGCACTTAAAAACACAATTTTTTTAAAGAAAAAGGCAATTCTAGAAAAAATAAACGAAGATGCTAGTGGAAAAATATTTGATATTCGCTGAAATCTGTAAAACCTACACCGCCAAGTTTTGAAATGACGTTATTCTAGTTGAAAAGACACACTCGCTTCATTTTTGTTTAACATAGAGTCGTATATGACCGCACGCAAGCTGTTTTCCCCGTCTTGTGTAAAAGCCAAACCGCTCGGAGTAAAAGAAATTGTAAATGGTGGTTGCACATTTTCACCGACAAAGTTTTCATTTAAATAATACTCCACTTTTGTGGAAGGGTATCTACTAGAAAAAACAATTGCAGTCGTAATTTTTTTATCAGTAGGGTAAACAGCATTTTTTTGCGGAATCGTTATTGAAATCTGTGGCAATGTCTGCAAAGTATGTACGTCGTCATAGTCCGTGGGCGCTGAATTGGGCGACACCTCTTGGATATTATTTTGCGCAAGCCAGTTTTGTATCGGCAATTCCCACCTTACAAACTGCGAGTCATCGCTCGGGTTTTCCGGTGCTGGACCACGAGGATTATCTTTATTCACAGAATATAAAATAGAATGAACTTTCCCCGTGAGCACCTCTTGTTGCGTCTCTGGTGGCGTATATTCTGTTGCTAGTTTTCCTGAAACTTTATCAATTACAAAACTTCCACCACCTTGCCAGCCACCGCGCAGTATTGGTTTTAAGTCTGAAAGATCCTCTTTGTCCGGTTCTCTAAACTCCTCATTTGGATAATTTTTCAACGTCGCCACCATTACTTTATTCCAAAAAGGCGCAATAATATATCCCGCCACCTTTTTATTTATCGGAGTATTGTTGTTGTTTCCTGCCCAAGCACCAATGACAAGGCTCGGTGTGTAGCCTATAATCCAAGCGTCTTTATAATCATTTGTTGTTCCTGTTTTTACTGCGACATCTTTACCTGCTATGTATAAATCAGAATGCACGCCAAACATCGGCGCGCGCGCAGGGTCATCTGACAAAATATTAGAGATTTGAGACGCCACGTTTTCTGGCAACACCATGGTCGTAGTCCCGACAGGTTTTTCCACCAGTGTGCCGTCTTTTTTTTGTATTTCTAAAATAGGTTGGTAAGGAACACGCACGCCACCGTTTGCAAAAACACCATAAGCACTGGTCATATCAAGAAGGGAAACCTCACCACCACCGAGCACAAGCGTAAGCCCGTACTGATTTGAATTTGTAAGACTTGTAATACCCATATCTTTTGCCAGACGTAGCACGTCGCCCATTCCAGCCAGATACAAAGTTTTTATTGCCGGAACGTTTATAGATTGTGCGAGAGCGTTGTGCATTTTCATAGGACCTCTAAATTTTCCGTCATAGTTGTTTGGAGAATAACAGCTGTCGTTGTCTTCAGTTCTAAAGTCATCTGGCGCGCAAGTGGTGGAGAACTGCGTCTTTACATCAAAAAGCACTGTATCGGGCGTATAACCTTTTATAAAGGCCTCTGCATACGCAAACGGTTTAAAGGCAGAGCCCGGCTGTCTGTGAGCGAGTGCCACATTAAAATTGCCATCTATTTCAGTGTCAAAATAGTTTCTTGAGCCAACCATCGCAAGTATTTGCCCGGTCTTTGGGTCAAGGGCTACCACCGCTATATTTGAAGCTTGATTGGCCTTGTCGTTTGCTAAAGCGTATTCCTTTGCCTCTTTTTCTAACATCTGCTGAATGTCGTAATTGATAGTTGTAATTATTTTTAACCCACCCTCTTCCAGCACCTGCTCGCCGTATTTTTTTTCCAACAAATCTTTTACAAACATCACAAAATGAGGAGCTTTTATGCCACCGGTTTGCTGGTCTTTGAAAACCACCACTTCTTTTTTTGCATCGTCGTACTCTTTTTGGTTTATGTGTTTGTCGGCGAGCATTTCTTTGAGCACTACATCTTTTCTTTCATCAAGCCTTTTTCGGTTTTTGTAAGGAGAATAAAAAGTTGGCGCTTTTGGTAGAGAAGCAAGGTATGCACTTTCTGCGATAGTGAGGTCAATCGCTTTTTTTTCAAAAAAAGTGTCGCTCGCTTCTTCTATACCGTAAACACTCCCGCCGTAAGGTATTTCATTTAAATACATACCAAGTATCTCGTCTTTTGAAAGAATTTTTTCAAGTTTTATCGCAAGCACCCACTCTTTTACTTTTCTTGTAATGCTTTTTTCTCTAGTCAGTAAAGAGTTTTTTACGACTTGCTGTGTGATTGTGGAGCCACCCTGGCTAAATTGCCCAGTTTGTATATTTGCAAACAACGCACGCACAAAAGATGACGGTTTTACCCCGCTGTGGCTATAAAAATCTTTATCCTCTATAGCAATAGTCGCATCTTTTACATGCTGTGATATTTGCTCAAAAGGCACGACGGTTCTGCGGACGTTTTGGTAGACGTCGTAAAGCAGAACTTCGCCCGTGCGGTCATATATTTTAGTTGATTGAGAGACTATTCTGTTTTTAAAAGAGTCTAGTGTGGGTAGTTGGAATGTTGAAATCCAGAGTGTAAAAACAGAGGCAAGAATTATGGCTAATCCACAGAAAAACAGTAAAGTGTTTTTTAAACCACTCCTTTTCAAAAATTTTACAAAGGCGCCCCTCCTTTTTTGCATAGCACCCATTTTAGCATATTTACGACTTTCGTAAGTGAATATCAAAAACCAGATAAATGTGTTAAATTGAAAGTACCATTATGATGAGAAATATCTTCAATTTTAGAAGTCGCCCGACCAACACCGACAAAGAAAAAATACATGAAATACTCACTCGCGGTGTTGAGGATGTGTTTGTAAAAGAAGAATTAGAAAAAAAATTACTTTCTGGTAAGCGACTACGTATCAAGCTCGGTTTTGATCCAACGGGTGATAAGATTCATATCGGCAGAGCCGGGATACTGCGAAAACTGCGAGCATTTCAAAACTTAGGCCACAAGATTGTTTTTATTGTCGGCGACTTTACCGCGCAGATAGGTGACCCGTCCGACAAACTAGAAAAACGCCCGATGATTTCAAAAGAAAGTATCAAAAAAAATCTAAGAAACTACAAAGCGCAGGTTGGGAAAATAATAGACATGCGAAAAGCAGAGTTTCATTACAACAGCGCGTGGCTTTCCAAGCTTCGTTTTCAAGAAATAACAGAGCTGGCAGAAAGTTTTTCCGTGCAACAAATGCTCACTCGACGCAATTTTAAAGATAGATTTGAAAAAAGTGAAGAGGTTTCTTTGCGTGAGTTTTTGTACCCACTTATGCAAGGTTATGATTCTGTGATGGTCAACAGCGATGTAGAAATCGGCGGTTTTGACCAACTTTTTAATTTAAAAGCCGGCAGAACTATTCAAAAACACTACGGAATGGCACAACAAGACGTGCTTACTTTAAAAATGTTGGAGGGGACTGACGGACGAAAAATGTCCACAAGCTGGGGCAACGTCATCAATATAGTTGATGCTCCAAATGATATGTTTGGAAAAGTAATGTCTATCCGAGACAATCTTATTTCCCAATACTTTTTACTTTGCACAGATTTACCTGAAGCAGAAATAAGGGCAATAGAAAGCGGTTTTGAACTCGGCTCAAACCCTCGTGACGCAAAAATGAAGCTCGCGGTAGAGATTGTAACGCTTTACCACGGTGCAAAAGCGGCGGAGGGTGCGAAAGAAGCTTTTACTAATACTTTTCAAAAAGGTGCTATTCCAGACGACGTTTTGGAAATAAGTTTGGCGCCAAACTCTTCACTTGCAGACGCTTTAGTGGCGCACAACATTGTAAAATCAAAAAATGAATTTAGGAGACTCGTAGAAGAAGGGGCGGTGCAAAACATGGAAGACAAAACGCCAGTTGTAGATCCCAATTTTTCCGTTTGGAAAGATGCTACTTTTAAGGTGGGGAAGAGACGTTTTGTAAAAGTGAAGGTGCAGTCTTAAAAACGCAATTTTAAAAACACAGAAAAAATAAAAAGACTTTAAAAAAGTCTTTTTATTTTGCCTGAGGTTGCTTGCGTTGGTGCCTGCGGTTTTAGGATTGCACTTTCACTTTTACAAAACGCCTCTTCCCCACTTTAAACGTGGCGTCTTTCCAAACGGTAAAATTGGG
>SICJ01000002.1 GCA_009691505.1 Candidatus Parcubacteria bacterium
ATGATTTTTGAGTGCGCAACCAACGGCGACAATGTGTCGTGTTGCGCACTGTGGCGAGCAAGGGCTCGCGCAATATTCCGTGGTAGCTCAGCGGTAGAGCAAGCGACTGTTAATCGCTTGGTCGTAGGTTCGATCCCTACCCACGGAGCCCTTGTTAAGCAAAGTAAAGTATTTTACAGTTTTTTCATATGATATACTAAATCAGTGATATTGACTCCTGATTTTAAATTTTGGCTCGCTGTGCTTACTTCTATATTAACCATATGGGCTTTTTACGGATATTTTAGAGATATTTTTAAGAAAAAAACAAAACCTCACGTTTATACTTGGTTAGTTTGGTCTATAACACAAGGAACAGCAACTGCCGTTTTAGTTTATGGCGGAGGAGGATATGGGGCAATGAGTCTTATTGTGAGTACAGTTGTTGTTTTTGTAATATTCCTCCTTTCTTTTAAGTATGGAACAACAAATATAACAACAAGCGATACTATTGTTTTAATTGCTGCACTTATTGCAATTGCTGTATGGTGGCAATTAAAAAATCCATTACTTACTGTCCTTATAGCTTCCGCAATTGACGGGTTAGGATACATACCAACTTTTAGAAAAACATATCAAGAGCCTTGGAGTGAGACGCTTGCATATTGGCTCAATATGTTTGCCTTGAGTGTTTTGACAATGGTTTCTAATACCGAATATAATCTTTTAACTCTTACTTATCTAACCGTATTAGCCTTAGCTAATATAACTGTATATCTAATTTGTCTTATACGTAGGAGAGTTGTTCAAAATCCACACACGCCAAGTCTTTCTTAATACTTACCCAATCCAAAGTTCTAAACGTATCCAACCACGGGAGCCAAACTTTCAACCTTATTCTTCAACACACATTTTTCATATCCTAAAACTGATGGATATTGTTTACCGATTCTGGATATATTTTACAAAAAAGTATTTGAGTCTGGTTATGTAAGCACGGCTCTATTCTTACCAGATTGGCAAAGTTCTAAAGGGGCAACTTGGGAGAGAAAATTAGTTTCAGATTTAGGAATTAAAATGTATAATTAAATGATTATTAATTAACTTAAATAAAAATATGGGAAAAGGAAACAACGCTCAGAGAAAAGAAAAGAAGAAAGCAAAAAAAGTTAAGAAATAAGAAATAAGAAAGTTAATACTCGCATGTATTTACATCTCTAAACACTCATTGCCACGTACGGCTATGTAGAGGTTTTTTTCTTTATAATTAGTCATATTATAAAAAGAATATTTAAAGATGTCGTGGACAAAGATAGGGTGCTATAATGAGTAGATGTTACCGCAGACGAACCCAAAAAAGCTTAGCGTAATAGTTTTATGTGTCGTGCTTTTATCTATATTGGTTTTTGGATTTTACAAATATTACGTAGTCGCGATTAAATTAATAGAAACAGAAAAAGAATTAGCTAGCACAATCGAAAACTTTAAATTGTTTCAACAAAAAGTTTTCGAGCTTCAAGCCAGTCTTTTACAACTGTCACAAGATAAAGAAAATCAATCCAAAGCGTATCAAGATGAACTCAAAGATGCAGATAAAAAAGTGCAAGATCTTAAAAAATTAACCGAAACAGATCCACAGCTTTTAGCTAAGTATTCAAAAGTATATTTTTTAAATGAAAATTATGCTCCACCAAGCCTCGTTTCAATTGATGAAAAATATTTGGACGATACAAGTAAACCACAAGAAATTCATAAGGAGGTAGAGAAATATTTGAAGAGAATGCTTGGTAGGGCACTGAGAAGTGGAATAAAATTAACAGTAACTTCTGCGTATCGTTCTTTTTCAGACCAGTTTTCTTTAAAAGCAGGTTACAAGGTCACTTATGGCGCGGGCACAGCAAATCAATTTTCAGCAGAGCAAGGATACTCTGAGCATCAGCTCGGTACGACGGTAGACTTAAATTATGCAAGCACCACGGCTTTTGTAAACTTTGAAAACTCAGACGCCTATAAATGGCTTCTTGATAACGCATATAAATACGGTTTTGTGATTTCATATCCAAAAGGCAATGTTTATTATCAATTTGAGCCATGGCACTGGAGATTTGTCGGTTTAGAATTAGCACACGATTTGCACGAGGACGATCAATATTTCTACGACTTAAGTCAGCGTGATATAAACAAGTATCTTTTAAACTTTTTTGATTAAATGTCAGATTGTTTGATATAATGATAATATGAAAATAAATACAAAAGCAAAAAATATAACGATTTCTGCGGAGACTTCAGATTATTTAATAAAAAAACTTGCGACTTTGGACAAGATTGTAAATGACGATGAAATGCTTTGCGAAGTAGAGCTTGGAAGAGAATCAATGCATCACGCAAATGGCGATGTCTTTCGTGCGGAAATAAATTGCAGTTCAAAAGGGAAAAATTATTTTACTGTCGCTACCGAACAATCACTTCATGGCGCGATAGACATTATGAAAGACGAGCTTCTGCGGGAGATAAAATCTTATAAATCGCGACAAAAAACACTTTTGCGACGTGGAGGAGCAAAAATAAAAAATATACTTAAAGGTCTTTATCCTTTTAAAAAATCAAGGTAACTAGTTTCTTTTTTTCCTTCAGGAATTACTCTTTTTATTTTAAGTACGCCATCTACTATTTCAGCATCGGTGATTATTACGCGTATTTCTTTATTTCTTTTGTGAGTGAAAAAATACGCACTAGGCCAGACGTTGTATGCTTTTATTTTCCGTAGGTTTTTTTCTGCATTGTCTTCTAGTGAAATAAGCCCGTCTGCTTTTTCTATTTTTTTTGTAAATGTCGCCGTGTTGTGGTCTTGCTCTTTTTCTATGATTTTTCCTGCGATCCAATCAGGTAAAATTTCTGCGAGGAGTAAGCCACTTTCCTTACCGAGAAGTGTTTCGAGCTCGTCGTATTTTGGTGGCCATTTTTCTGTCGCGATGATTTTTTGCGCAACGATAGGGCCGTGATCCATTTTTTCATCCAGTCTGATAATGGTGACCCCTGTTTCATTTTCCGTGAGTATCGCGGTTTGAATAGGGGACGAGCCACGAAGTTTTGGTAAAAGAGAGGGGTGAATATTGAGGGTTTTATGTGTTGGTATGTCTAGTATGCTCTGCGGGATAATTTTACCGTATGAAGCTACTATAAATACGTCGGAAGCGCGCGAGCGTAGCTCGCGCGCGAGTTCCGTTACCACCACCTCATTTTTTAAATTTTCTGGCTGTAAAAAATCCACCTTATTCTCAAGAGCCCACACCTTTACCTGCGACGGAGTTATTTTTAATTTTCGTCCACTTGGTTTATCAGGAGTCGTTATTATCTGCGCAGGTATCAAACCTTTTTCTTTTAGCGCATTCAATACGTGTACCGAAAACTCTGATGTACCAAAAAAAGTGAAAGAAATATTTTTCATATTTTAATCTGTTCAAGTTTAATTTTCAGGAGGCAGGTCTTGCACGTCCACCGCCGTGTCTATAAAAAGCACGCCATTTAAATGGTCAGTTTCGTGTTGGAAGATTTGCGCAAGAATTCCAGAACCACCTTTTGTAAAACGTTTTCCATTTTCATCGTATGCTTCCACCATTGCTTTTTGAAAGCGTTTCACTTTTCCGTATAGGTATCGCACACTGAGGCATCCCTCGTCCATCATTTTTGTAGATTTAGATAGTTTTGTAATTTTTGGATTGATAAAAACCATATCTTCGTATTTTTTAATATCCCCATCTTTTTTTTCCATACCAAAAACCTTATTTGATATCACAAAAATCCGCAACAGTTCTCCTATCTGTGGCGCAGCTATGGCAACACCGTCATCTTGTGACACGAGTGATTTTTTCATTGCGGAAATTATCTTTTGCACTTTTGCAGAAGTAATCTCTTTTACAGGCACTTCAAGAGATTTTTTTCTAAGCAAGGGGTCATTTTTTTGCAAAATTTTTGGCATTTTTCTTAATTATATACTACAAAACGCTCTCTGGGTCTACTTTTATCATAAATTGTGGAGGAAGAGAGCGCAGAGTTTTCAGCACATTTTTGTCTACCCACTTTCCTTCTGGGATTTTTATAAGAGCGTGCATTACGTGTTTTCCACGTACTTTATTTGTAAAAGCCTCAAAAATATCCGTTTCAAATGGCGTGAAAAGTGCTGGTAGTTTTTGCATCTCTTTTTCCACAGCTTTTTTCTCACCTTGTAGCGTGATTTTTATAAATACTGAAAATGGCGGATAACCAAAAGATTTTCTTTCTTCTATTTCATCTCTATAAAAATCCACTAGGTTGCCTTTAAATGCGTAATCAAATATTTTTTCCTCGGGGTTGCGAGTTTGCAAAACAAAATTTTCTTGTGTCATAGAGCGAATCTTGAGCATTATGGAAAGCACCTTTTCTCTCATGCGAAAATCAGGCACAGAAAAAAGCGCGTCAATTGAAGCCACTGCAGAGTTTTCTATTTTTTTAGATAAATATAAAAGCGCCATTTCTGTACCGATGAGCACGCTTCCGGGTGTATTATAAAATTTATTTACAATATTAAGTGCTTTTTTGTGCGTCCCTGCATTTTCCGAATCAATCCTAAAAATTTTTACATCTGGATATTTTATACGCAATCCTTTCTCTACGAGCTCAATACCTACGCCGAGCGTAACCAGTTTCCAGCTTGTGCAGTGTTTACATTTTTCTTTTGCGTCACGACGTTTACCGCAAGTAGGGCATTGAAAAAAGTTTTCGCTCATAGGAGCATTGCCTGCGTGAAGTACGACAGGTGTACTGCACACACTACAAGTCGCAACGGTGCCACAGTCTCCGCAAAGTGTCAGTGGCGCAAGCCCTTTTCGCACACAAAAAATAAAAAGATTTTCATTTTTTTCTTTATTCCACTCTACAAGTTTCTCTAGTTCTTTTGAAACAGCGCTAAAAGCAACACCCTTTTCGTCTGCATTTTTTCTGGTATCTATTATGATTTGTTTTGCGTTCGTTGTAGATCTAAATTTTATAGGAGAAAATTCAATATACTCATCATTTTTAAGTCGCCACATTGTTTCGGTACGAATAAGCATATCTCCCATTAGTAGTCGCGCTTTTATTCTTTTTGTATAAAATTGAGCAAATGTTCTGATGTCTAAAAAAGGTCTAAAGGGAATTTTGTAGGCACGCGAACCTTCGCGTTCAAGAATTATCGTGCCGATATTTTGATGAGGAACACAAAAATATTGCCCTGTCGCAATGATGAGCGCGGGATGGGTTTCCTTTGCAAGTTTATTCCACAGCTCGCTCAACTCTTTCTTTTTTAAATTACCATGAAATACATAAGCATATTGCTCAATTCCTTTTTCTAATGTATGTTGTGCTCGTTTTACGTCTTCAATTGTAGGTAAACATACAAAAACAGATAAACCTCTCGCAAACTCTTCACGAATAAGACTTTTGTAGTTTGCAAATCTTTCTTCATCGTCGGCTTGAAGGACGAGCTGTTCTGAGTTGTTTTTTTGGAGTAAATCCTTACTGGTCGCGGTCTCAAAAGTTACACTGTTTAAATTATTTAAAACTGCAGAGGGAATGAGAGTGTTTAGCACACTTCCGGTAGAAGATGCAAAATATTCCGCAGTTTCTTTGGCAGTTTCTATAAAAGCTTCCGTTAAAAATTGATGAGCTTCTATGTGCTCCATTTTTCGCAGTGCAAAACTCGCAGATTTTATTTCAGATTTTGCTGTGGAAACATCCTCTTTTTCCACGACGATAGCGTGAATCATTTTTTTTCGCAGTGGTACTAGAACTATTTTTCCAAGCTCTACATCTGTCGCAGTAAAATATGAAAGGCGGTCAAGCAAAATTCCTTTTGAAATTGGTATGACGTGAATAATTTTCATATTTTTTTAATACCCATTTAATTATCTCGCAAAATTTTTACTTTCGCACCGATACTACATAGTCTTTTTATGATATCTTCGTAGCCACGATTTATACTATATATGTTGCGAAGTATTGATTTGCCACTTGCCCCCAGCATTCCTATGAGAATAATAGCGCCAGGACGTAGAGCGGGCGGACAAATAACCTCCGCTGATTTCAATTTTGTCGGCCCAGTAATATATAGTCGGTGTGGATCTACGAGATTTGTATTTGCTCCGAGTTTGTCTATGTCCTTCATGTAAATTGCGCGCTTTTCATAAGCCCAATCGTGGATGAAAGTTGTGCCTGTCGCCTGTGTTGCAATGATTGCAAAAAAAGGAAGATTGTCCATGTTGAGTCCTGGGTAGGGTCGGCACTCTATTTTTTCTTCAAGGGCGGTGAGTTTGGATGGAAAAGTTGTGATGTCTACAAGGTCGGTGTATTCATTTAATGCTTTGTATTTTTCGCTTCTTTTATATTTGAACCCCATTTTTTCTAGTTTAAGTAATTCAATTTCCAAAAAATCTATTGGACAACGTTTGATGATGATAGAAGAATTTGTGACGATGGCTGCCGCAAGAAAAAACATAGATTCAATAGGATCTTCCATAAGATAATATGTGACAGGTGTATTTATATTTTCTACTCCATAAATAGTGATATTTGTAGTACCTATACCTTCTACCTTTACCCCACATTTTTCTAAAAATAGACAAACTTCTTGTCCCATATAATTTGCTGATGCAAATTTAATAACGGTCTTGCCTGGGATAAGCGCCGCCGCCATTATTGCATTTTCTGTCACGGTGTCTCCAGATTCATATAGCACTATTTCCGCAGGTCTTAGTTTTGATGACGATATTTCATAGTTATCTTTGTTTGTTTTTATATTTACACCAAGTTTTTCTAACGCGAAAAAATGAGGACGCACAGTGCGTGAACCCAGGTTGCATCCACCTGGTTGAGGAATCTTAAAATTTTTTAGGTTGTGGATAAGCGGTCCGATAAGCATAATAATACTTCGTGTTTTTCCCGCCGCAGCGCCGTCTATATTTTTTATTGCAAAAGTTTTTGGAGGTTTTATTTCTACGTCGTTGCCGTGCCACTTTACATTTACGCCGATACTTTCAAACACTTCAATCATTCTATACACCTCCTCTATTTTCGGGACGTTTTTTATTGTCGTCGTGTTGGTATTGAGCAGGGAAGAACAGAGTATTCCCATCGCTCCGTTTTTAGAAGTTTTAGTAACGATTTCTCCTGAAAGTTTTCTACCGCCCTCTATTTCAATATTTAACGCGCCAGTTGAAAGTGTGACGATGTCGCGATTGAGCGCGTCACTGATTTTTGAAATCATTTCTGTGGTCAGGTTTTGCTCACCTTTTTCAATACGCGCCACAGCGCTTTGCGTTGTGCCGAGTTTTTTTGCAAACTCTGCTTGTGTAATTCCTCGTTCTTCGCGAAGCGTCTGCGCCAGTTTTCCTATGTGTGCAAATTTTTTGTTGGCATTTTTGGGCATTTTGATTTATTTAAATAATTTTTTGTATTATAACATATATGCTATAATAAATCAAAACATTAATAAAAAGCCTGTGCTTTCAGAGCACGCGTAAAAATCTGCTGATTTTTCTGCTCCGCTCGGCGCCGACGCGCCTGCGCGAGTCTCTTCAAGCACAGGCTTTTTATTAATGTTTTGATTTCTTTAAACATTTGTCAATCTTCCCAAACTCCCTTATGATATGCTTATCTTTATGTCATTTTTCTCAAAAAAACTCGGTATTGATTTGGGAACCACAAGCACCCTTGTGTATGTGCCTGGAAAGGGAATTGTCCTAAACGAGCCTTCTGTCGTTGCTATTTCTGAAGAAGACAACAGAATCCTCGCTATTGGTCTTGAAGCAAAAAATATGATCGGTCGCACACCTGAGAGCATTATTGCTTATCGTCCGATGAAAGACGGAGTCATTGCAGATTATCGTGTGACAGAAGCAATGCTTCGTTATTATATAAACAAAGCGCTCGGCAAGTGGAATTTATCAAAGCCAGAAGTGCTGGTGTCTGTGCCCGCAGGAGTCACATCCACAGAACGTCGTGCGGTCGTGGAGGCCGCTATTCGTGCAGGTGCAAAAAATGCTTATGTTGTAAAAGAACCGATTCTTGCAGCGATTGGTGCAGGGATTCCTATCCAAGAAGCGATGGGACACATGGTAGTAGATATTGGCGGAGGTACGACAGACGTCGCTGTTATTTCTCTTGGAGGAATTGTCGCAGCGACTTCTGTAAAATGTGCAGGTAATAAAATTGATTATGCGATTACTGATTACATTAAAAAACAATTCAATCTAGGTATAGGCGACAAAACCGCTGAAGATATAAAAATAAAAGTGGGCTCTGCTATTCCACTTGATGAAGAGCTTGCGGTGACGATAAAAGGACGAGATTTTGTGACAGGTCTTCCTCGTTCAATTGAAATTAAAACCAACGAAATAGTAAAAGCTATCAACAAAGAACTTCGCGAAATCGTAAAAGCAATTAAAGATGTATTTCAAGATACTCCACCAGAGCTTGCGTCAGATATTATAGATAATGGAATTATTATGACAGGTGGTTCATCACAGCTTCGTAACCTTCCAGATCTTGTTTATCGTCGCACAGGTGTAAAAGCCGTCCTTGCAGAAGACGCATTGTATTGTGTAGTGAAAGGGACAGGAATTGCCCTAGAGCATCTAGATGTATACAAAAAGAGTATTATTGCTAAGAGGTAGAGTGGTGGTTGACAAATTTATTTTATTGGTATAGTATGTAATAGACTGATCTTTTTTACTCGGAGTAGTGAAAGGTGGCGGTATTGCTATCCGACCTCACTTTACTGAATAGTCTGTGTTTTCAGAGTCTGCGTCTCATCGCATAGATTTTGACACAGACACTCGGTACTGAGACTCTACTCTCTGAAGCACAAGGAAAGGTTGTCGCCTGAAGATTGCCCATATGTGACCGCGAAACACCCCCTGTGCGCCGATCAGCCCCCCCCAGCCATTGTGCCATATACTCTTTGTCGGAAAAGAGATGGAAACACAACGGTGGGGGTTTTTCTTTGGTGTATAATATTTAAATAATGGAAGATCTCGCTCAAGTTTATAAAAAAACATCCAGTCTCCATCACGCTTATGTGATTGAGGGAAATCAAAAAAAAGATTTTGCAGGTCTGCTTTCGTTTTTGGAAAAAAGTGTTGGGTTTAAAACTCATGGTAATCTAGATTTTTATCACGAAAGTTTTGATTCTTTTGGTATTGATGAGGCTCGCAGGATTAAAGAGATGCAACAAAAAAAGCCTTTTACAGAAGGTGGAAAAAAAGTTTTTATTCTTTCTTTTAATTTTATTACGCGCGAGGCGCAAAACTCACTTCTGAAAGTTTTTGAAGAACCTACTTCTGGAACACATTTTTTTCTTCTTGTGCCGTCAGCAGAAATTTTTCTGCCAACGGTACGTTCTAGAGTGGTGATTTTATCGCAAAAATATTCTGTTGAGGGAAGACATGGGAGTGATGGCGGGAGCGGGAGCAGGGAAATTGCCTACGGCAATTTCCCTGCCGACTTCTGCAAAAATTTTCTCAAAAGCTCGCCTAAAGTGCGCCTTGAAATGTTTGCAGAAATTATTGAAGAAAAAGATAAGGCACGCGTGATAAGTTTTTTAAATAATTTGGAATCGCTACTTTTTCAAAAATGGAATAAAAATTTAAGCGTCGAAAAAACCACCGACAAAGCGGAAATTTTTAAACAGATTATCACTTGTAGAAATTATCTTCACGACCGCGCGCCGAGCGTAAAAATGATTTTAGAACACATCACACTTGTTACTCCAGTTGTAATAAGTTAAAATCAAACAATAAACAAATAAAATATGGCATATAATTTTGCACCATTTAAACAAAGTATAAAAGATTTAGAAGATTGGCTAAAAAAAGAGTTTAGTTCTATCCGCACAGGTCGTGCGACCCCTGCTATTTTGGATGGTGTTTTTATGGAATCTTATGGCACCAAAATGCCAATAAGTCAGGTGGGGAGCGTCGCGATTGAGGGAGCGAGAAGTCTACGCATTGCTCCTTGGGACTCTTCTCAAATAAAAGGCATAGAAAAAGCTATTATTACCTCAAATTTAGGGCTTTCTGTGGCGGTAGACGATAGAGGTTTGCGTATTACTTTTCCCGAGCTTACCACTGAAAGTCGTAATACTTTTATAAAAATAGCAAAACAAAAACTTGAAGAATCGCGCGTTACACTGCGGGCCGAGCGTGACAAAGTTTGGAATGATATTCAAGCACATGAAAAAGAAGGAGGAATGGGTGAGGATGAAAAATTTCGTCTAAAAGATGAAATGCAAAAAATTGTAGATGAAGCGGGTGGCAAGCTAGAGGCGCTCGCTATCGCAAAAGAGAAAGAGATGATGAGCTAATAAATGTGGCGCAGCTACGCGCGCTACCCATAAAAAATGTCCATAATAATTTTCATAATAATTTTAGCAGTTTTGATTCTCGTCCATGAGTTTGGGCATTTTATCGTGGCTGTAAAATCGGGGATTAAGGTAAGTGAGTTTGGGATTGGTTTTCCCCCTCGCTTAAAAAAACTTTTTAGATGGAAAGAAACAGATTTTACTTTAAACGCTATCCCTTTCGGCGGTTTTGTAAAAATTTTCGGCGAAAATCCTAACGAAGAATCTATTTCTGGTCCAGATAGTGCGCGGAGTTTTGTAAATAAATCAAAATGGATTCAATCGCTCGTGCTCGTGGCGGGCGTGAGTTTTAATATTATTTTTGCTTGGCTCCTCATTTCGGCTGGATTTATGTCTGGTTTGCCGACTCCTGTAGACTACGGCGGTCCGGGAAAAATAGAAAACGCGCGAGTAATTATTACCAGCGTTACAAAAGATTCTCCTGCAGAAAAAGCAAATCTAAAAACAGGCGACGCTATTATAAGTATTGCATCAGGAAAAAATACTCTGTTTGCGCCTCTTTCCCCAGAAAATGTTTCTGAGTTTATTAAAAATAGTGGTGACGAAAAAATAGACATAGTTTATACGAGAGGAGAAACCGAGCTTCGTTCTAGTGTGTTGCCTGTCGTCGGAATTGTAGAAAACAAAAAAGCTATCGGTATTTCTATGGATCTCATAGGTATTTTACATTTGCCTTTTTATCAGGCGTTTTGGGAAGGAGCAAAAACAACAGTCTCTCTTTTGCAAGCCATCGTTGTTGGGCTTTATGGTTTTCTGCGTGACATCGTTTTGGGTCGTGGTGGTTTTTCACAAGTGACTGGTCCTGTGGGCATTGTCGGCATGGTGGGGGACGTGTCGCATCTTGGTTTTATTTATCTGCTTTCTTTCACAGCTTTTATTTCGCTAAATCTTGCGGTGATAAATTTACTTCCATTTCCAGCACTTGACGGCGGACGTTTACTTTTTGTTTTTATTGAAGCGATACGTCGAAAACCCATCAGTGTGCGTGTGGCCAACACTTGCAACGGCGTCGGTTTTTCTCTACTCATTTTACTTATGGTTGCGGTGACGGTGCATGATGTGATAAAGCTGTTTTAAATTTCAAACCCCTTTCAGGAGATATCGCAATGTATGAACTGGTTACAGAAAATCGTTTCCATTCCTTCTTAAAATATTTTTGACCCGCCCACTCCTTTAATGTTAATATTCAAGAATGTTACAGTCTTCACTTTTTACAAAAACACGAAAAGAAGCCCCAAAAGATGAGGTTTCAAAAAACGCGGATCTCTTGATTCGCGCAGGATTTATTCATAAAGAAATGGCGGGCGTTTACTCATATTTACCGCTCGGTTTTCGTGTCCTAGAAAAAATCGCAAATATTGTCCGTGAAGAAATGAATGCTATCGGCGGACAAGAAGTATCACTTACAGCCCTGCAAGATAAAAATGTTTGGGAAATAACTGGACGGTGGAATGACGAAATAATTGACGTTTGGTTTAAAACAAATTTAAAAGCTGGAGGCGAGCTCGGTCTCGCGCCGACTCACGAAGAACCCTTCACGAGTTTGATGAAAAATTTTATACGCTCATATCGTGACCTTCCACTTTATACATATCAATTTCAAACAAAATTTAGAAACGAAATTCGTGCAAAAAGCGGAATTTTACGCGGTCGAGAATTTTTGATGAAAGATTTGTATTCGTTTTCAAAAAACGAAGAAGAGCATACTATATTTTACGAAAAAATGTCAAAAGTTTATCACGATTTTTTTGAAAAAGTGGGTCTTGGTGAACATACATATTTTACACTCGCATCTGGTGGAAGTTTTAGTAAATATTCACATGAGTTTCAAACCGTCACTTCTGCAGGCGAAGACACTATTTTTGTCTGTGAAAAGTGTAAAATGGCTGTAAATAAAGAGGTAAGAGAAAAGCAAAAAATGTGTCCACATTGCAAGAATGAAGATTTAACTGAAAAAACCTCAATTGAAGTAGGAAATATTTTTAATCTAGGTACTCGTTTTTCTGACACGCTTGACCTTACCTATCTTGATGATAAAGGAAAGCCACAACCTGTTTTTATGGGAAGCTACGGCATTGGAATCGGTAGAGTGATGGGCACAATAGTAGAGGTCCTCGCCGACGAAAAAGGAATCGTCTGGCCAAAATCTGTTGCGCCGTTTCTCGTTCACCTTATATCAGTGGGAGAAAGTGAAGAAGTAAAAACCGCCTCGCAGGAAATTTATGACGCGTTAAACGCACAAAAAGTAGAAGTGCTTTTTGATGACCGCGACGCTCGTGCGGGAGAAAAATTTGCCGACAGCGACCTCATCGGAATACCTTACAGAATTGTAATTAGTGAAAAAACATTAGCCGAAAAATCCGCCGAAATAAAAGTTCGCGCGACAGGAAAAACAGAGATGCGCCCGCTTGCCGACCTTAAAAAAGACGCTATTGCAGTCCTTGACGTCTTTTAATAGAATTATGCCGACTGAAGCTGACAAATGACAACCTATGAAAAAACATCTAGAAAAATTTTATGCCCTATTTTCCAATGATATCGGCATTGATCTCGGGACTGCCAACACTCTCGTATATGTAAAGGGTCGCGGTATTGTTTTAAATGAGCCTTCAGTTGTGGCGATCAATCAAAAAACTGGTCGTGTGGTAGCTATCGGCAATCAAGCAAAACAAATGCTCGGCAGAACACCCGGACACATCGTTGCGGTGCGTCCTCTCGTAGACGGTGTTATTTCAGATTTTGAAGTAACAGAAGAAATGGTTACTTATCTTTTAAATACCGCTCAAAAAGATAATAAAAAGTTTTTTGGACCGCGTGTAGTTGTCGGTGTTCCGAGCGGAATCACGAGCGTAGAAATCCGCGCAGTGCGTGACGCGACAAAAAATGCTGGCGCACGCGAAGTGCATATTATTGAAGAGCCAGTGTCGGCAGCTATTGGTATCAAGCTTCCCGTGATGGATCCAGTGGGGAGTATGATTATAGACATCGGAGGTGGCACGACAGACATAGCGGTGATTTCCCTCGGTGGTGTCGTGCGTTCAAAAAATGTACGCATCGCTGGTGACAAACTCAACACCGACATCATTTCATATATCAGAAGTGAATTTAAAATTTTAATTGGTGAAAAGACGGCTGAAAGTGTAAAAATTGCTATTGGTTCTGTAATACCAGGAAGTGTGCCAATGGAGGCAGTGATAAAAGGTCGCGATCTTGTGACTGGTTTACCTCGCGAAGTGGTCATTACAGACGCAGATATTCGCGAAGCTATTTCGCAGTCTGTAGATACACTTGTAGAAGCAGTAAAAGAGGTTTTGGAAACTACACCGCCAGAAATACTTTCGGATGTGATGCATCGTGGCGTGTATCTCGTGGGCGGAGGCGCGCTTATAAAAGGCTTTCCAGAGCTTTTAAATGAATATATAAAAATCCCTGTTTACGTCGCGGAAGACCCGCTTACCGCAGTCGCGCGAGGCACAGGTATCGTGCTTGAAGACTTGCAGGCTTTTGCTGAAGTTTTAATTGTAAATGAAGATGACATACCTTCTGCAAAGTAAAAAAAATTGGCCAAAAAAATATGCACCGCTCATCGTGGTCGGTGTTTTTATTTTTATTGTCGTCGTGATTACTTTTATTTCGCCATCTTTTTTAGGACGGGTGAGCAACAGCATCGGTTTACCTTTTTGGCACTCTGGCGGATTTTTATTTGATAAAGTATCAGATTTAAAAGCCTTTACTTCTTCTCGTTTTATATTACTTGAAACAAATAAAAGTCTGCAAGCACAACTAACAGAAACGCAGATTCGTTTACTCGCTTTTTCTGTAATTGAAAAAGAAAATAGTGATTTAAAAAAAGCGTGGGGAAGGAGCGGTGAAAGTAAAGATGGAAGCGAAGACGGAAGTGAAGATGGAGGCAAGAACGAAGTAAATAGCATTTTAGCTTATGTGCTTGTAAAACCACCGCAATCTTTTTATGACACACTTATTTTAGATGTTGGCCAGGACAAAAATATAAATAAGGGAAGTAAGATTATTGTTGCTAACACTGTCGTTTTGGGAACGATTGACGAAGTATTTGGAAAAACTTCTCGCGCAAAACTTTTTTCAAGCGCCGATTTAGAGACACTTGCGACAATAGACAGAAATAGTCTCCCCGTGACATTGATAGGAAAAGGCGCAGGAAATTTTGAAATCCAAGTTCCTCAAGAAGTAGATATCGTATTTGGCGACACTATTATTTTATCGGGAATAAAACAGGAAATCGTCGCGACAGTTTTTGAAATAGAATCTATCCCTTCAAATTCATTTAAAAGAGTGTTTTGTAAGGTTCCAGTAAATATAGACGAGCTACGTTTTGTTTCTATAGCAGATTAAAAGCAAATTAAAGACAGATTTAAAAGTCTAAAAATATGTTATTTTTACGAATTTTTGTAGACATTGTGATTTTAATAGGTATTTTTCTTTTTCCTGCGTGGATTTTTATTATCTTAAGTCTAATCGGCGTTTTCTATTTTCATAGATATTATGAAATTCTTCTTGTCGGCTTGATGGTAGATTCTCTTTACAATTCACACATTCTTTTTTCAGGCTTTTTCTACACCATCACTTCAATTCTCATTTTTTTGATATCATTTGAAATAAAGAAACGGCTCAAGTTTTATTAATTTTCTCGCCCAAAACAAAAATGCCTCTTAGAAAAATATTTAAAATTTTCAAACGCAGAGTTTCTTATAAAGACGCTGAGATATATCCAGACGAGATTTTTCTTGATTCCAGAAATCTACCACAATTTGACGTGCATCAGTTTGAAGGTCGTTTGGAAAAGCCGATTTCAAAAATTGTTTTAAAAATACTTGGCGGAATTTTCGTTTTTGCTGGTTTAGTTTTTATTTCTCAGATTTGGATTCTTCAGATTTATAAAGGTAAAGCGTATTCAGAACGAAGTGAAAATAATCGTCTCAGGAAAACTTCTATTTTTTCAAATCGTGGAATTATTTATGATAGAAACGCTGTAGAGCTTGCGTCTAATACTATAAACGAATCAGACCCAGATTTTGCTTTACGAAAATATGCGCTAATAAAAGGCATTTCACATATTGTGGGTTATTTAAAATATCCCACAAAAGACAGCGCTGGATTTTATTATAAAACAGAATACGATGGTAAAGACGGAGCAGAGAAAATTTTTAATGACGAGCTGTCAGGTGAAAATGGCGTAAAAATAGTAGAGACTGACGCGCGCGGAGCAGTAAAATCTGAAAACACAATGCAACCTCCAAAAGATGGAAAAAACGTCACGCTAGCTATTGATTCCAGAATCAATGATAAATTATATAAATTAATAGAAGACGCGTCTATTCAACGTGGTTTTCGTGGAGGTGCTGGTGTGATAATGGATATTTATACAGGAGAAATACTTTCACTCACGAGTTTTCCAGAACCAGATTTAAATGTGATGACTGACGGTAGCGATAACACAACTATTTCTGGTTATTTAAAAAACCCAAACAACCCATTTTTAAATAGAGCGGTATCAGGACTTTATACACCGGGTTCTATCGTAAAACCATACATGGCTCTTGGCGCTTTAAGTGAAAATATTATTGACCCTTTAAAAAATATTTTAAGTACTGGCTCTATTTCAATACAAAATCCGTATTACAAAGATTTAAAAACCGTTTTTCTGGATTGGCAACCACAAGGTTGGGTAGATATGCGACAAGCGCTCGCCCTTTCTTCAAACGTATATTTTTACACTATTGGCGGTGGCTATGAAGATCAAAGAGGTCTAGGTATAGCAAATATAGAAAAATATATGCGGATGATGGGGCTTGGAGAAAAAACAAATATAAATCTTTTGGGTGAAGCAGAAGATACGATTCCTAGTCCTGCGTGGAAAGAAGAGTTTTTCCCAGGCAATCCATGGAGAATAGGAGATACATATCACACATCTATTGGTCAATATGGTTTTCAACTCACTCCCATTGCAGCGGTGCGTTCTATAGCCGCGGTTGCAAACAACGGCACACTTTTGACACCGACAATTTTACTTAAAAATAAAGATGAGCTGGTTTTAAATTCAACAACCGTTCCAATCAAAGATGAATATTTTAAAATTGTGAAAGAGGGAATGAGGCAATCTGTTTTTACTGTTACTGCAAGTGCGCTCAATCTACCTTTTGTTGCGGTGGCAGCAAAAACAGGTACTGCCGAGCTCGGCACAAAAAAACAATTTGTAAATTCTTGGGTGGTAGGTTTTTTCCCATATGATAATCCACGATATGCTTTTGCCGTGATACTTGAAAGGGGGGCAAGGACAAATCAGCTGGGCGCGACTTATGTGATGCGCAATTTACTTGATTGGATGCATATCTATACTCCACAATATTTGAGCGATTGACTTTTAGGTTCTTAATCTATACAATATCCACAATTATATAAAAAAGACTACCATGAAAGAAGAAAAGCACTATTTAACGCAAAAGAAATTTGATGAATTCAAGGCGGAGCTTGAAACACTAAAAACTGTCCGAAGAAAAGAAGTGGCAGAAAATCTAGAATATGCAAAAGCACTTGGGGATCTTTCAGAAAACGCAGAATATCATGAAGCACGCGACACGCAGGCAAACATAGAAGATAGGATTTCAAAACTAGAATCTATCATGAAAACCTCTGTTATAGTTTCAAGTCACGATACTAATTCTGTAGATGTGGGTTCTGTGGTTACAGTACAAAAAGAAAAAGAAAAATCAGATCATACATATACTATCGTGGGTTCAGAAGAAGCGGATATTTCTGCTTTTAAAATATCAATGACATCTCCACTTGGCGCCGCGCTCATCGGACGAAAAAAAGGTGAACATTTTTCAGTTTCCACTCCGAGTGGAATAATGAAGTATACTGTAGTAGAGATAAAATAGTTTTCGCGCTCGCGCGATTTTGCAATGTCTTCTTTTGATGAAATAAGAAATAATAGAATACAAAAAGTAGAAGCGCTTAAAAAAGCGGGTGTTTCTGTTTATCCGGTAAATTCCGCACGCGACCATTCTCTTGCTGAAGCCGTGAGTGATTTTGACACGATTTCCGGCGGGAAGAAAAGTGTACATCTCTGTGGGCGAATAATGTCTTTGCGACCGCAAGGCGCGCTTGTGTTTTTTACGCTTGACGACGGCACCGGACGATTTCAAGGACTTATCAAAAAAGGAGAGATAGATGAAAAGCAGTATGAGCTTTTTGCGACGATGACGGATATTGGCGATTTTATAGAAGTTTACGGTCCACTTTTTGTGACGGCACGAGGAGAAAAATCTATTCAAGTGCTAGCGTGGAAAATGCTTTCAAAAAGCTTGCGACCATTACCAGAAAAATGGCACGGTCTGCAGGATGCTGATGAGCGTTTTAGAAAAAGATATTTAGATACTTTGATGTCGCCTGAAGTGAAAGCACGATTTTTAATGCGTTCTCGTATCATCGCCGAGCTACGTTCACACTTTGATAAAAAAGATTATCTTGAAGTGGAGACTCCTATGCTTCAACCGCTTTCTGGTGGAGCGAGTGCCGAGCCTTTTGTGACTCATCATAATGCTCTAGATATGGATTTATTTTTGCGAATTGCGCCAGAGCTTTATTTAAAAAAACTCTTGATCGGTGGTTTTCCAAAAGTTTATGAAATAAATAGAAATTTTAGAAATGAGGGAATAGACATGACTCACAATCCTGAGTTTACGATGCTTGAGTTTTATGAAAGTTTCAGTAACGCAAGTGAGCAAATGATTTTTACTGAAAAAATGCTAAAGGGAATTGTGAAAAAACTTCTCGGCAAAACCAGTTTTGAATTTGACGGGCAAGCGATAGATTTCAAAAAGAAATTTGCGACGATTTCATATTCTGACTTACTTAAAAGATACGCGCTCGTTTCCAACCCCGAAACTATTTCACTGGAAGACGCTCGCGCGAAAGCAATGCAACTCGGCGTAAAAGTAGATCCTACAGACCCTGCGCAAAAAATTATTGATAATATTTACAAAAAAACTTGTCGACCGAAAATTATCCAGCCAACTTTTGTGATTGATTATCCGACCGCCAATTTTCCACTAGCAAAAAAGAAAGAGGGAAATGACGCGATTGCTGAAGTTTTTCAGTTCGTCGTGTGTGGTATTGAGCTTGTGAAAGGTTTTTCAGAACTCAACGATCCGCTAGATCAGCGCGCACGTTTTGAAGCACAGGAAGAAAATAAAAAGCTGGGCGACGCAGAAGCACAGACCACTGACGAAGAATTTATTGAAGCGATGGAATACGGAATGCCACCAGCTGGCGGTGTGGGTATCGGTATTGACCGTCTCGTAATGCTTCTCACAAATACTAAAAATATAAAAGAGGTGATTTTGTTCCCGACGATGAGGAATAAGTAATAATGTGCCGGACATAAACTTGACACAAAGTCACAATGGGTGGATGATAACAACAGATAGATCATTGAAACTAACTTACATTTGCCACAGCCTAGAGTGCCTATAAATAACCAAAAATAAGGGCTTTCTATGTTGTGGCAAAACGCCACTGTCCCTATAACCTCGGGAAGAGGTGGAATCACCGACAATTAGTCGGTAAAGGTGTATCTCATGACACGCGGTCAATTTACATATGAACAAATAGTGGCGGTCTGGAACAAGTTAGGTAGCAAGGAAGCTACTGTACGCTTACTAGAACAAAAGAGTCTAAGGTGGTTATGAATCAATACATCATTGACGGCGAAAAGAAGCCCTTCCAACCAAAGGGCTGGGCTATTGTGGAGCATCGTAAAGACGGTTGGTCACCGTGGAACTCAAAGCATGCCCTGCATCTCTCCTGCGGTCAGAAGGGCAATAATGTCAGCAATGGTAACCAGCTCCGCGAGGAACTCGCTGGTCTAGCTGTCCTGAACGCCAACACGTTGGATTATTTTTTAAGTAATCCAGACCGCATTCCCACATCATGGAAAATGGATAAAAAAGGACGTCACTGGTGGGTTTGTTTTTGGGGCACGATCTACCGTCTTTACGACGGTGGTCTCTGTGTCCGATGCCTCTGCTGGGGCACCTATGGGTGGTGCTGGAGTTCCTGCAGGATTGGCCTTTCCTTTTCTGGACAATACCCTGCGGCTGTGCTCGTAAGTTAAAGTTATGAGGACTCGTTCTCTGTGATCTTTTAGATCCTTGGGACTTAGTTCTTCTCGGCGATTTTCGCCAAAAGTATTCCAAAACTTTAAATATGGAAACTCTGCATGTAATGTGCAGGGTTTTTTCTTTATCTAAAACCCTAAACAAAAGTGTGGATAACTATGTAGTATTGTGGGATAGAGTGTCATATAATGTGTATCAAGTGGGAGAAAGTGGTAAGCATAAAAAATCACAATGCTTTTAGGAGAATACACACATACGGTAGATGAAAAAAATAGAATTTCGTTGCCGTCAAAATTTCGCAAAGAAGTAGGAAAAAAAATTGTGATTACCCACGGTTTAGATACGTGTCTGTTTTTGTATCCGCTCAAAGAATGGGCAAAAATTGCGAGTAAACTTTCCGAGCTCGGAATGGGACAAGCAGACACGCGAGGGTTCAATCGTTTTATGCTCGCTGGAGCAGTAGAAGCGGACGTAGACGGCACAGGTCGAATCCTCATTCCTGATTTTCTTAAGGAATTTGCTGACCTTAAGAATAAAGTTGTTTTCACTGGAGTCCACAACAGAGTGGAAATCTGGAATGAAAAAAACTGGAAGGAATACAAGAGCAGAATTGAAAAGCAAGCGGATAGAATGGCGGAAAAGCTTGGTGAGATAGGAGTCTTTTAATATATGCAAGCGCCAAGTATAAAAGTATCCGCTAGTAAAAGCAATCAAAACAGTGTGGTTCACAAAAGTGTTCTTTTACAACAATCAATACTCGGATTAGATATCAAAGCAGGAGATGTCTTCGTAGATGCGACGCTCGGTGGCGGAGGTCATAGCGAAGCGGTCTGCGAGGTTGCTCACGGCAACGTGACAATCATCGGCGTAGACGCAGACCAAAAAGCAGTACAAAGATCTCAAATGCGTTTGAAAAAACAGGACTGCAAAATTTTATTTAAACAATCCAACTTTCGCAACCTTGATGTCGTGCTCGCAGAGCTAGGATTTACGCAAGTAGATAAAATTCTTTTTGATCTAGGATTGAGTTCACAAGAAATACAAGAGTCTGGTAGGGGATTTACATTTCAAAAAAATGAACCACTTCTCATGACTTTCAATGCCGAGCCAAAAGAAGAAGACTTAACTGCCCGCGAAATCGTAAATACTTGGGATGAAGAAAATATTGAAACGATAATCAAAAGCTATGGCGAAGAAAAATATGCGCGTCGCATTGCAAGAATGATAGTAGAGAGTCGCGCAGAAAAGCCGATAGAAACCACTTTTGATCTCGTGGAAATAATTAAAATGGCGACGCCAAGCTCTTATCATAGAATGAAAATTCATCCAGCGACTCGCACATTTCAAGCCCTGCGAATGACAGTAAACGACGAGGTTCGCACTCTCACCGAAGGTTTAGAAAAAAGTTTTGCGAGTTTGCGGGTAGGTGGGCGAATAGCGGTGATTTCTTTCCACAGTATTGAAGACAGAGTTGTAAAACATTATTTTAAAAAGTTGGCGGTAGACGGAAAATTAATTTTAATAAACAAAAAACCAATAACCCCGACAGACGAGGAAATCGCCGAAAATCCCAGATCCAGAAGCGCCAAACTCAGAATCATAGAGAAAATTTAAAAAAGCCCTTTTAAAAAAGCCCATTAAAAAACTAAAATGAAAGCAAAAATAATAGAATTAAAAAACGAAAGAACGATGGTGTGGGTTACTCTAGCCTTTGTTGTAACACTTCTTTTGCTATATGTATATTTCATGAATGAAACAGTTTTTACTGTTGCAAAACGGGCAAGCTTACAACAAGAGCTCGCTTTACACACTTCTAAAATCAGCCAGCTTGAATTCAAAAGTATCTCACTTCGCAACAACATTGATTTAGCACTTGCATATTCTCTTGGTTTCAATGATATAAAAACAAACGAACTTAGGTACATTTCAAAAACTCCCACCACAGCTCTCGCAACACTTAGCAGTGTTCAGTAACGTGTTATGCTTAAATTAGGATGAAACCTAGTATTTTTAGAATCAGATTTTTATTTTCCCTCATTTTTTTATGCGTCCTCGTGCTTGTATTTCGTTTGTATATTGTGCAAGTGGTAGATGCTGGTAAATATAAAGACGTAGCAAATCAACAACACACAAAAATAGCTTCAAGTATTTTTAATCGTGGAACGATTAGTTTTACAAAAAAAGACGGAGGGCTCGTCTCGGCGGCAACCTTGCAATCTGGGTATACCGTCGCTATAAATCCACGAATTTTAAAAAATGCGGAAGATGTTTATAAAAAACTCGTCGCTCTCGTGCCTAGTTTAGATGAAAATATTTTTCTCACTCACGCAAAAAAAATAAACGACCCACACGAGGAAATTTTAAAACATGTGGATAGCGACACTGGCAAAAAAATCGGCGCACTCGGTATTGCTGGATTAAGCATTTTTCAAGACAAATGGAGATTTTATCCGGGAGATTCTATGGCTGCTCACGTCCTTGGACTCGTGGGATACAAGGGTAATGAGCTCGGCGGACGATATGGTTTAGAGCGTTTTTATGAAGACAATTTAAAAAAAGATAATCAGGTATCTTATGTCAATTTTTTTGTTAGTATTTTTTCAAACATAAAAAACGGTCTGTCTGGTAATGCAAAATATGAAGGGGATATTGTGACTACTATTGAGCCGTCAGTGGAGGCTTTTTTAGAACGTGAGCTGGAACAAGTAAATAAAAAATGGTCTTCGGATTATAGCGGTGGAATAATTATTGACCCAAAAACTGGTGAGATAATAGCGATGGCATTGTATCCGACCTTTAATCCAAACGCACCTCAAAATGAAATCAGCTCTGCTATTTTTTCCAATCTTCTTGTAGAAAATGTTTACGAAATGGGTTCTATTATCAAACCTCTCACAATGTCTGCTGGAATAGACGCTCTTGCCGTCACTCCAAAAACAACATATTTTGATACAGGTTCCGTGACTTTAAACGGCAAGACGATTTCAAATTATGACGGAAAAGGTCGCGGACTTATTCCAATGCAAGAAGTGCTCAATCAGTCGCTCAACACTGGCGCGGCTTTTGTTGTAAAAACGATGGGAAAAGAAAAGTTTTCAAAATATATGTTTGATTTTGGTCTTGGTGAAAAATCAGGAATTGATTTACCAAATGAAGCCGCTCCACTTGTGGCTAATTTAAATAGTCCAAGAGAAATAGAGCCAACGACCGCATCTTTTGGACAAGGAATAGCTATCTCTCCAATCGTTACTGTGCGCGCGCTTTCCGTTTTAGCAAATGGGGGAATACTTATAAATCCACACATTGTAAAAAAAATTGACTACACCACAGGCCTTTCAAAAACCGTATCTTTTCCAGAAGGTCGGCGTGTTTTAAAGTCAGAAACATCTGAAACGATATCAAAAATGCTAGTAGAAACCGTAGACAAATCTATTATTGAGGGGAAAATAAAAATTTCAAATTATAGCGTTGCCGCAAAGACGGGGACTGCTCAGATTGCAAAAGAGGAAGGAGGCGGTTATTATGATGACCGATTCCTGCATTCGTTTTTTGGTTATTTCCCAGCATATAATCCTCGTTTTCTGGTTTTTATTTTCACATATTATCCAAAAGGTGTGAAATATTCTTCCGATACATTACCATTTCCATTTATGAATATTACAAAATTCCTCATCAATTATTACGATATTCCGCCAGACCGATAGTTAAAAGACCCAATGACAAAAAAAATATTTAAAAAAATAATAGCCTACATAATTTTAGTTGAGGCAAAACTAGTGCTTAAAAAATATAAGCCAAAGATTATTGCTGTGACGGGAAGTGTGGGGAAAACCACATCCAAAGACGCCATTTATGCTGCACTTTCACAATTTTATTTTATACGAAAAAGTTTAAAAACTCTGAATACCGATATCGGCGTACCACTTACTATTATCGGGTGTCCAAATGGTTGGAGCAATCCTTTTGTTTGGATGAAAAATATTTTAGAGGGAATTGCTCTCATTATTTTACCAAATGTTTATCCAAAGTGGCTTGTGCTTGAAATCGGAATAGATAAGCCCGGAGATATGGAATATATCACCTCGTGGCTAAAGCCAGACATTGTGGTGCTTACACGTTTGAGTAAAGTGCCTGTGCATGTAGAATTTTTTTCGTCGCCACAAGCTGTGATGGAAGAAAAAGGGAAACTCGTAAAAGCAGTAAAACCAAACGGCGTAGTAATTTTAAATGCAGATGATGAAGACGTGCTTGCGTTTAGAGGTGTCACAAAAGCACGCACAATTTTATTTTCTGCTGACACAGATCACGACACAAATCACGGCGCCGATCTCGTCGCTTCAAATTACGCTGTTACTTATGAAGAAAAAGCTGGCGAGCAAGTTCCAACAGGAATTACATTTAGACTAGATTACGACAGCACAAGTATTCCTGTCACTATTTACGGTTCGCTCGGACATCAATATGTTTATACTTGTCTCGCGGCTTTATCTGTAGGAGTTTCGCAAGGACTCAATCTCGTGAAGCTCGCCAGTGCGCTTTCTTCATACGAGACTCCGCCGGGAAGAATGAAAATTTTGGAAGGAATAAAAAATTCTATACTCATTGACGACACATATAATTCTTCGCCAGTTGCTTTGGCGTCTGCTCTTGACGCACTCGCGGATTTAAAAAGTGGCAGAAAAATAGCGGTGCTTGGCGACATGCTTGAACTTGGAAAATACTCTACTGAAGAACATCGCACAGCTGGCGCGCGCGTGGCAGAGGTCGCGGATGTCTTGATTACAATAGGCGTGCGTGCACGTTTTTTTGCAGAAGGTGCTCTGGGAGTAGGTGGAGGTGGCGAAGCTCGCGCGACGCACGCAAAAAAAATGAAAGAAAAGAATATTATAAAATTTGAAGACTCAAAACAAGCTAAAGAATTCCTAAAGAAATTTATAAAAAAAGGCGATATCGTGCTTTTGAAGGGGTCGCAATCTATGCGTGTAGAACGTGTGACAGAAGGGCTACTGGCTCATCCTGAGTATTCAGTGGACCTTTTGGTGCGACAGGACAAGGACTGGCTGAAACGGCAGTAAACGCCAAAACACCTCAGATTTGGTGGTTTTTTGGCGTAGAATGGTTATAATTGGCGCTGTGCGGTGCGGTTTTGGCCCTATCGTCTAATGGTTAGGACGGGAGCTTCTCAAGCTCCAAATCCGGGTTCGATTCCCGGTAGGGTCACACTAAGGGATTTTGTATCTCTAAATTCATCAGCTAGCTTGTACGGTATAGATAATTTTGGTGTTCCATTAAGTACTTCTTCATAAGTTGGTAATTCTTCAAAAATAAGACCGAACAAGCCCTTCAAAGTTTGAATATCTTCTTGTTTTACAAGCATTTCTACTGGGTGTTCCATTAGGTTTTTTACATACCCCACAAATGAATGAATGTCATTTTCTTGAACTTCTAGGCCATTCCTTTGTTCTCTAGCTAACTCTAATTGTCGGTGTAATTCGTTGATTTGTTTTTCAAGTTCATTTCTGATTATTTCATTTCTAGTAGAGGTGTAGACTTCTATTTTTTGTTTCTTCTCTATTTCAAGTTGGATGACTGTTGTTCCAACCCTTACTGAAAATTCACCCAATTCTTTTTCCTTTTCTCGATATTTATTTATTAGGGTGGCCTCAAGACCTTTTATAAAACCGTCATCTTTATATTTTAAATTAGAGACAAATTTAAAACATAATCATTACTATTAAAGGTTTCTTCAAGGGGATTAAGGGCCGACAACCAAACAGTGTCATTGTCAGTTTCAAATGATTTATATGAACCCTTTGGGTTCTCAATAATTATTTTGTATTTTGAATAATCAATCATATCTCTTGTTCGATAATAAATTCATTTCCGTCAGCGTCGGCAATAATGGCTTCTTTCCAGCCCCATGGTTTAGTCTCAATTTGTTGAACAATTTTTGCTCCGAAGTCATGGAACCATACTAGTGCTTGCACAATATTTCGATCAGCTTCTGTGTAAATATCACAAAGTTCTAATGCAATATGTTCAACAATTTTTAGGTGGTAATTAACCATCCATTCATGATAAGTAAAACTTTCTCTTGAAAAGTTTTCTATCGTAATGTTTTTAAATTTTGTGATACTTTCTTGCATATAATTAATATCGACTTATGTCGTTATTTTTCAGTTTTGATAAAATTGGGTTAGGTATATTGTTTAACACTTGCTTTACTTCTCCATCAGAAATCATTGTTCTAATGAAATTAGTAATTTTTTCTAGTAGCTCTTGCTCATGGGTATTTTCAATTAAAGCGAATCTTACGGTATTTTCTTCGTCTTGTGCATTTTCTGCAAGAAGCACAATATCATTTTCTATGGCAAACTTTCGAACACTACCACGGAATTTTACCCCGATGAGGTTTTTCGTTGCACTATTTACCTGATAGATATCCCAATTAATCATATTATTTAATCCAGTCAATAATTATTTTGTATTTTGAATAATCAATCATATCTCTTGTTCGATAATAAATTCGTTTCCGTCAATATCGGCAATTATTGCTTCTTTCCAGCCCCATGGTTTAGTCTCAATTTGTTGAACAATTTTTGCTCCGAAGTCAGAAACTTTCTGTAAAAATTGTTCTAAATTATCGACTTGGAATGATACTTGTTTTCGCCCGCCTATATAATTACTTGCCCAATCTTTTGAACGATAGTCAGCATTTTCTTCAATATTAAATTCAACATCGTCAAGTTTTGCGGAAGCGAACGGCGGGCGAAACTCGTCAAAAGTCATTCCAAAAATTTCCTCATAGAATGATTTTGATTTATTGAGATCGGCTACGCCGATTAAAATTGATGAAACTTTTATCATAAAATTATTTATCTTCTTTTATTCTCATTGTATTTATATAAGATATCACAATTATGTAGGGTTTTTTCTATTTTAGCTACTCTAATTTCAAGTTCAGATATTTCAAAAGCTTTAATTGGGTGACCAGTACGATTTTTTCTATCACTCTGACCTTTTCCTCAACTTTCTTCAGTCCAAGCTTTGAAAGCATAAATTCCGCTTGGGGTATAATCTTTGATATAATTCCATTAATCAATGGGTAGAGATAATCAGGGCAAGATATCATGTTTTTGTTGACAAATAAGGTCATTTTCTGGGTCTTTACTGCTAAGCCACAGCGAGTAAAAACCGTATTCCACCTAATAACCATATTTTCTATGGTGTTCCATTCTAGGTATGGTGAGCTCACAGAGTGAAAAAAATTAAATTCATGCTAGTATAGTTGTGAGAGTGAGTTTCAACGCTCATACTTATACTGTCATAACTGTGATGAAAATTGCTTCGGGTTTGGGTGTTAGCGTTGATGATTTAATGAAATAAACAATTTTATGAAAAAAATTAAAAACCTCACACTTTCGTATTTTACAAAAAATTTTTCTATTGTCGTCGGGCTTGTTTTGATCTAGCGAGGAATTTGGTATGTCTTGGATTAGATAGACGGTATGTTTTTTGACAGCAATCATATATGGACTGCGTTAGGTGGAATTATTCTCGGGCTGATCATTTTATATATTCCAGATAAAGATTTAAAGGAAATAGAGAAACTTTAAAAAAAGTGATAATATTGATATAACATTATAAAAATAACACAACAAACTTCATTGCCCGCCGAAGCCTTGGTACAGGCGGGATGGCATGCAAAAATAGTTTCTGATGTTCTTCTCGCACTCCATTCCCATGAACACGGCCTGACAAAAGAAGAGGCTGTCGAGCGGTTTCAAAAATACGGCCTCAATAAACTTCCTGAAGGAAAGGTAGACGGTTTGCTCCTTATTTTTTTACATCAATTTCAAAGCCCGCTGATTTACATTCTTTTTGTAGCGGCCGGTATTATTTTTGCTATGGGGTCAGCTATTGACGCCTCGATTATTTTTATAGTACTTTTTTTTAATGCGATTTTGGGAACTGCCATTTCCTTATTATTAGAGAAAAAAGAATTTGATTAATTTATAGACAAAATTATTATTAAAAATAAAAAAGTTAAAAACAATGGGTTATTTTTGATTTTATGGTAAAATAGGACCCTTGGTTTAGGATGATGGAAAGATTTAGATGTTTACAAACTTATTCAAAATCATTAAAGAATATATACACAACAGACCGAAAATCAAAAAGGTAGTCGGTGTTATTTTAATTCTTATTGGAATTACCGCCTTCTTAACTCCTCTCACGCCAGGCTCATGGCTGGCAATTATTGGTCTTGAATTATTAGGCGTGCGGATTTTATTTTTTGATAAATTTAAATTTTGGAAGAAAAAATAAAATGAACCATCAAAAATCAGAGTTTTATTTTTTGTCCGCTCTCCTTACAGGAATATTTGTCCTCACTTTTTTCATTTTTAAGCCTTTTTTCTACGCTCTTATCTTGGCAATAGTATTTGCAACCGTCTTTAAACCGCTACACACAAGAATACTTGCCATGACGCGAGATAGAAAAGGGTTGGCGGCGCTTCTTACTACCATTTCCGTTCTTATTGTTGTTATTGTGCCTCTCTCTTTTTTAGGCATACAGATTTTTCAGGAAGCAACGGGGCTGTATTCTTCTCTCACACTGAACGGCGGTGCGACCCATCTTTCTCGTGGATTGGGAGATGCGGTAAATAATCTCACAAGATTTTCTCCTGTGCCGATAGATTCCATCGACATTAACGAGTATCTAAAACAGGGGTTAAGCTGGTTGCTTCAACATCTTGGTCCGCTCTTTGCGAATGTTGCAAAAGCAATGGTAGGTGTCTTTATATTTCTCGTCGCTCTCTATTACTTATTTAAAGATGGTTACAAACTAAAAAGAGATGTTGTTGCTTTAAGCCCCTTGCAGGATATTCACGATGAAACAATTTTTAATAAACTTACTATGGCAATTAATTCAGTCATCAAGGGAAGTCTTGCGGTGGCACTCGTTCAGGGTATATTAACCGCAATCGGGTTCGCTATTTTTGGAGTTCCCAACGCAACACTTTGGGGTAGTGTCGCGACAATCACCGCATTAATCCCCGGCATTGGAACAGCACTAATACTCCTCCCGGCTATTCTTTATCTATACTTTAGCGGGGAAATGATTTCCGCGGTTGGCCTTCTTATCTGGGGAGTGGTTGCCGTTGGGCTTGTTGATAATTTTTTGGGACCGAAACTCGTTGAAAGAGGAATGCGACTTCACCCATTCCTTATTCTTCTTTCTATTTTGGGAGGTATCAGCTTTTTCGGGCCTCTTGGATTTTTGCTTGGACCCCTCGTCTTGAGTTTACTCTTCACTCTCCTTGACATTTATTTCGCGATTCACAAGGAATACGAAGAGCGGTGACTACCTATGAAGAGGCGCTCCGAGCGCAAATAGATGGCAATTGGGCGCGCTACGGTGAGGCAATAAAGCGACTAGGAGATGTTCTTAAACAATAATATTATAAATAATATACTGAAAATTAAATAAATTTTATATAAAAAACAGGACAGCTTTGGCATTTGATTGCCTCGGCTGTCCCGTGACGTATGGCGGTGGTTGCGTGAGCAGAAAGTTATTTCAACTGCTCAAGTAGATAGTCGGTGCGCTTTTCATCCAACAACTGAAGATCATGAAGTCTTTTGACTTCTTCTCGCACTTTTTCCTTAGGGACTGTCCCCATCGAAACGATTTCATTTTCAGGGATTCCCAATTCACGCCCAAATCTTTTCAAGGTATCCTTGAGGTCAATTTGCTCGCCCAATACCTCAAGACTGAGTTTCTTGAATAAGGGATGCTGATTGAGAATCTCATTCTGCAAAAAAGCACGAAAGATAGGCCACGTTTCCTCTGGAAGTTGTTTTATCCCAGTCATGTGCCTTATCAAACACCCAAGCTCCATTGTCAATTTCTTTGTGTCCGTCCCGTATTCAGGTGGGTCAAGATACTTCCCTGAAAGCACCAACAAGATCGTTGATGCACGAAAAAAGCTTTTGGCCGCAGATGTTGTTATATTTTTTTGAAACACTTCCAGTCTCCTTATTCTAAGTTTCCGTTGAAGGTTATGTAATTGGTCCACGTTGAACCAAATTTTTTGTACATATACTTCTGTTAATTACTATAATGAGGATATTAAATTGTGTCAAATAAAAAACGCACTTCCGTAAGTGCGTTTTGAGTGGTATCAGGCACTCCTCAAGTTTTTTCTCGCGGTGTTCCCTTACGGAATAAACTCGCAATTTCGCTCATCCTCTCAGCTGTAACTTCGAAACCAAACGCTCGTAGCGCTTGTCTGATAATTGATGGGATGTTGTTTCCCCCTTCTCCTACTCTCTTGCTGTTTTGGTACAGCTTCCGGACTCTATTCAAAACCTTTTCTTTTTCTGTGACATATGACAATTTTCCATCTCCCTTATAAAAAGGTTCATTTCTCTAGTAGAGCTTTCGCACTCCACTTTTTTCCTATATAATCATACCATAGACTTTTGAAAAATCAAATAAACATAGCCTCCACCACTTCTTTCACATCCGCACCGTCAGCTTTTCCTTTCAACTCTTTCATAACCGTACCCATAAAAATACCCAATTTTGATTTGTCTGTTATGCCCATCTCTGCACGTTTTTTCTCCGCGACTGCGCGGATGTCTTCCTTACTCATTGTCGCTGGTAGGAAGGTTTGCAAAATAGTGAGCTCCGCTTCTTCGGAAGCGACAAGGTCAGCACGCCCGCCTGCTTTAAACTGCTCAATAGAATATTTGCGTTGTTTTACTCCGCGACGGATCACGTTTAAGGCATCTTCGTCTACTAGTTCTTCTTGCGGTTTTCGTTTTTGGGCGATAACTTCATTTACAAAAGCGGTCACAAGTCCGCGTAGCACGTTTAGTCGCACTTTATCTTTTGCAAGCATCGCTCCTTTTATTTCGCCCCGTATTTTTTGTTGTAAAGTCATGTTGTTGTTTGATTATTTGTTATGTATACGAACAGTATAACAATTTGCTATAATTTTTGATATGTCAGTTGAAACCTTATTTATTATTTTACTTTTAGCGCTTTTAGCAAATGCTATTTTTATTTGGCTTATATTTAAACGTGTCGTTGGAAAACCAGAGCTAGAAGAAAAAAAAGACACTGGTCTCAATCTTCTTCTTCAACAAATGCACGAACTCACTCGCACAGTGGATTCAAAAATCGGTGAGAGCAGTAAGCAGGTAAATGAGTCTATGCGAAATCAGTTTAGTGAATCATCGCGCTTGATACGGGAAGTAACGGCAAGCTTGACGAAGCTAGACGAGACCAATAAACAAGTCGTATCATTTGCCGACCAACTACAGTCGCTCCAAGATATTTTAAAAAATCCAAAACAGCGCGGAATAGTGGGGGAGTATTATTTGGAAACGCTCCTTAAAAACGTACTTCCGCCTGGCTCGTATCAGATGCAATATGCTTTTAAAAATGGCGACATCGTGGACGCAGTAGTTTTTGTAAAAGATAAAGTTATTCCGATTGACTCCAAGTTTTCTCTAGAAAATTACAATAAAATAATTGAAGAAAAAAATCCCGCAGAAAAAGAGCGGTTGGAGAAAGTTTTTGTAAATGATTTAAAGAACCGCATTTCTGAGACCGCAAAATACATACGCCCGACAGAAGACACGATGGATTTTGCTTTTATGTTTATTCCGCACGAAGCGATATATTATGATCTTTTGATAAATAAAGTTGGCGCATCGGCAGAAGACGCGGAAAATCTAATCCAGCGTGCGGCAGGAAAATACAAAGTTATTATTGTGTCGCCCACTTCTTTTTTAGCATATTTACAGACAGTGCTCCAAGGTTTAAAAGCGATGCAAATTGAAGATACTGCAAAGGATATTGTCAAACACGTCGGCGAGCTCGGTAGACATTTAAAAAGCTACAACGATTATCACAAAAAAATGGGCAACGCTCTTTCAACTACAGTAAACCATTTTAACGCGAGCTCAAATGAATTTAAAAAAATAGATAAGGATGTGATGCGTATTACAGAGCAAGAGATTGGGATAAAAGCCATAACTCTTGAAAAGCCAGAAATTGAGGAGTGACGAGTGCGCGCGGGATACGTCCCATGACCTTTCTTGCTTTTTATAGCCATTTATGTAAAATATACAGATTATGGAATTTGCAGTTATTCAAACAGGTGGTAAGCAATACCAAGTAAAAAAGGGAGATACTCTCACTATAGAGAAGCTTCCTGGCGATTTTAAAGCAGGTGATAAAATCACTTTTGATAAGGTGCTACTTGTGGATAATGGTAAAGATACAACTATTGGAACTCCTTTTATCGCAGGCGCTTCAGTGATGGCAACCTTTACAGAAGCAGGACGAGCAAAGAAAATTGACGTTATCAAATACAAGCAAAAGAGTAGATATTTTAAGAAAAACGGTCACCGACAGCCATTTTTTAAGGTAAAGATTGAGGAGATAAAGTAAGAATAAAACCGCCCAGAAAGGCGGTTTTATTATTGTCTGTTCTGTAAGGCGTTTTTAAGGGTTTCCGCGTCAGAATATTCAAGCTCCGTTCCTGTGGAAAGCCCGCGTCCGAGTAGGGAAATTTTGATGTTGTGTTTTTGGGTAAGGGGAGCGAGTATTTTTTTAATGTAATCGCTAGTGTTTTCACCTTCGGGATTTGCATTTACTGCAAGCACGATTTCATGCAAACCTTCGGAAGTGCGAGTTTCTACTGCGCGAAGCAATTCTTTAATCCGTATTTTGTTTTCAGGTTGTGATTCTAAAATCGGCACTGTTCCACCAAGCACAAAATATTTTCCATTATAAACACCGGTTTTTTCAATATTTTCCAAATCTACATCGCGACTGACTACGGTGAGCATACTTACGTCGCGATTTTTTGCCGAACAAATGTCGCACGAGTTTGAGTCAGAAAAGTTTTTGAAAAAGAATCTGTAACAACTTTCGCAAGTTTTCATTTCCTCTTTTATTTTTGCAATCAGGGAAGCGAGCTCGTCTAGATGGCTTTGATTTCTGGTAAGTAAAAAATACACAAAACGTTTTGCTTGCCGTGGACCTATTCCAGGAAATTCAGAAAAAAAGGAAGTGAGTTTTAAAAGAGTGTTCATATCTCGTGTAAAATTAGAAATCCTTAAACTCTTTATCCGCTCCGCCAAAATTGTCACGCGCGACACTTTGGAAAGTAGCTTTTTTGTCATTAAAATATAAATCAATTTTTCCTGTAGGACCATTACGATGTTTCTCAATTAAAATTTCGGCGATATTTGTGCGCTCACTTGCTTCTTTAAATTTATCTTCACGATGAATAAACATCACGACGTCAGCATCTTGCTCAATAGATCCAGAATCTCGCAAATCAGAAAGACGAGGCTTGCCACCGCGAGACTCCACAGCACGAGAAAGCTGGGAAAGCGCGAGCACTGGCACTTTTAGCTCACGGGCAAGATTTTTTAATGAACGAGAAATTTCGGTTACTTGTTGCACGAGATTGTCTCCAGCACGGGAATTGGTAGGAACCATGAGTTGTAAGTAGTCCACGATAATAAGTCCGAGCCCTTTTTCGCGTTTGAGCCGACGTGCAACAGAACGCATTTTAAGAATATTGTTGCCAGCTTGGTCATCTATATAAATTGGTGCAGTTGCTAGCTTATCTAGCGCCTGACGGATAGAAGCAAAGTCATCTTGATTTGTGATTTTTCCTGTTCGCAGTTTCCAAGAATCCACATCAGCTTGCGACGCGAGCATTCTATCCACAAGTTGTTGTGAGCTCATTTCCAAAGAAAAAATGCCGACAGGCGTGCCGTGGTTGATTGCAGTCTGACGAGCTATGTCTAAAGCGAGCGCGGTTTTTCCCATTGATGGTCGTGCCGCTAAAATGATCAGGTCAGACTCTTGAAGGCCTGCGAGATGTTCATCTAATGCTGTGAAGCCGGTAGGAATTCCGCGGAGCCCGCCTTTTGAATTATGTAATCTATCAAAACGTTCCCACGCTTCGTTTAGCGTATCTTTTAGTTCAATAAATTTGTGAGCTGTACTATTTCCACTTGTCGCTTCCACCATTCTTTTATCGGCTTTGTCTAAAATAATTTCCAAATCTTCTGCCTCATCAAAACCGAGCTGGCAGACGTATTCAGACGCATCTATAAGTCCGCGCATCATACTTTTTTTGTGAATGATGTCGCCGTAGTGTTTTATATTTGCAGAAGAGGGGACGACGTGTACAAGCTCGGTTAAATAAGTGTTACCTCCGATTTGGTCAAGCATGTTTTTTTCCTTCAAACGTGAAGAAAGTGAAAGTAAATCAATCGGCTGATTTTTTTTGAATAGCTCAAACATCGTGTCAAAAATCATACGATGCCGTTCAGAATAAAATGACGCAGATGAAAGAGTGTCTATAATTTCATGAATGGCTTCCGGACGAAGCATAATAGAACCGAGTAGAGCCATCTCAGCTTCTATGCTTTGTGGAGGAATTCTTATTGCGCGGTTTTTATTTTTATTATTGTCGCTCATTGCAACAATACTAACATGGTGTGGTCGGCGCGTGAAAGTTAAAAAACTTGATAGACTGTGGTTAAACTGTGGAGAACGAAAAGTGCATTTATTTCTTCTTTAGACTTTCTTGAGTTTTGTGCCGTTTTCGGTATCTTTAAGCTCAAAACCCTGTTTTAATATATCGTCACGAAGCTCATCAGCATGTTTCCAGTCATTGTTTTTGCGGGCGATTTCCCGTTCTTTGACCAGTTTTTTCACGGTGTCGGGTATTTTTTTGTCGGTTTTGGCGAGAGCGAACACTTCTTTCGCAAGAGTTTTTAAACTTAATCCAAGCACTTTGTCAAATTCGTTTAAGGTCGCTTTTTTATCTCGCGCAGAAACAGTCTTGTCGCGTATCATGTTCCACATTTCAGCGATAGCACCAGGAGTGTTCAAATCATTATTTACATGCGTTTCAAATTTTTCCAGCCATTTTTTACTAATTTTTCCAAAACTTGGAAGCTCGCTATAAACACGCACAAGTTTCATAAGCGCTACATTTGCACTTTCAAGTGGCTCCCAAGCAAAAGTAATAGGAGAACGATAGTGTGCGGTCAGTAACCAGTAGCGATAACTCACAGGATTTATTTTACGCGCAACAACATCTGCGAGCCGTAAAAATCCACCAGCAGATTTTGCCATTTTTTCGCCCGAGCCAATTCCAGAACTCGCCATATTTACAAAAGCATTGTGAAGCCAAAATCGCACATACTCTTTTCCTGTTGCACATTCAGACTGAGCGATTTCGTTATTGTGATGAACAGGAATGTGGTCAATTCCGCCTGTGTGTATATCAAAAGTTTCACCGAGATATTTCATCGCCATAGCCGAACATTCTATGTGCCAGCCGGGGAAACCTACACCCCACGGAGACTGCCACTCTTGCTGACGTTTTTCGTGAGGCTCAGCAAATTTCCACAGTGCAAAATCAGTATTGTGTTTTTTTTGCGAGTTTATAGTAACGCGCGCACCTTCTTTTAAATGCGCCAAATCAATGTTGCCAAGCTTCCCGTACGGCTTAAATTTTTGCGTATCAAAATAAATTCCGTCTGAAGTTTTATATGTAAAACCTTTTTGCTCTAAAGTTTTTATAAGGTCAATCTGCTCAGCAATATGCTCTGTCGCTCGCGGAAATTTTATATCGTGCACATCTATATTGAGCATTTTTAGATCTTCCATAAACGCCAAAGTGTAAAAAGCGATTACTTCTCTCGCGGTTTTGCCTTCCTTGCGTGCACCTTCTTCAATTTTATCGCGTCCTTCGTCACCATCACCAAGTAAGTGACCTACGTCAGTAATATTTATTACCTGATTAACTTTATATTTATTGTAAATAAGCATGCGCTTCAAAATGTCCGCAAAAACATAAGACCGTAGATTTCCGATATGCGCATAGTTGTAAACAGTCGGTCCGCAATTATACATACCCACTTTTTTCTTTTCCAGTGAAGAAAAAGGCTCTTTTCCTCCAGACATTGTATTCCAAAGAGTAATCATAACCAGTGTTTAAACTTAAAAAAAGAAAACATCACTACTCCGACAGCAAAAATTCCACCGATGAGTATCCAAAAATCATTTGGCTGACCAATAAGCGGTCTAGCGACAGTGTCTATCTGAAATACTGAAACGATGAGAGAAAGCGGAACGGCAATAAAAGCCATAATAGTAAGAACTTTTGTAATTTCATTTCCTTTTGTGTCTAGTAGAGAATTATTTGTTTCGCGAAGTTCAACTACGACGTCACGTAAGTTTTTAATTGTGTTTTGAATTTTGTGGTACTCTTCAAGAGCCACACGCGTGTATAAAGAAAAATGATTTCCTAAAGCTTTTTTGCCGATAATTTCAAGTGAGATAAGCACTTCTTTATGTGCGTCCATTGTTTTTTGAAAATCAAGAAGAGTGCGACTTACATTTGATAAATCAAAAACCATATTACGTTCGTCTCCTTTAAAAATCTTGTTTTCAATATTTTTCTGCCAGCTTTCAATATATGACAACTCATCAAAAATTGTGCTGTAAATTTCCTTCAAAATCATATAGAAAATATAACCAGTAGGATATTCTATATTTTTTTTATCTAAAATTGAGCTCACTTCTAGCTGTTTTGCAAATTTATGAAGAGCATCTACTGTGTCGTAGCGTGCCGTCACAAGAAAATCGCGACCGATTATGAAATCCACTTCTTGCGTGGTTTTATCAGAGTGACTGTGTTTAAAAGCTGGAAAATGTAAGACAAGATAAATAAAATCATGATAAAGCTCAACACGAGGTTTTATAGATGGTTTGGAAAGTTCGTTTGCAATGACGCCGTCAATTTTAAACTCTTTTATAATGTCATCAACATCTTTATCTGTCGGATGATCTAGGTCTAGCCAAGTAATTCCTTTGTAAGAATATCTTTGTATCATGTGTTAATTTCTTTTAATTATAAAAGTTATTGCGAGTTTGGGCAAGGACGCAAAGGCGTGTATGATGTTTGACCACTGCACACGATTTTGAGATAATAAAATGACAAATGGATTCACGGTTTTCTAAACATAGAATTTTTGTAATAGCTTCACTCCTTATAGTAGGAGCTTCTTTTTTTTGCGGATATTATTTTGGTTCTCAAAGCATAAATGAAACCAAAAGCTCCGCCAACTTAGAAAATAAAAACCCAACTTCTTTTGTAAATGCCAATTTTGCGCCGTTTTGGAAAGCTTGGGATATTCTAAATGAAAAACATGTTTCATCAAGCTCTTCTACTCCTGTTCTTGCCGACCAAGACAAAATTTGGGGCGCGATAGGGGGTTTGGCCGATTCTTTTGGTGACCCTTACACGATTTTCTTGCCTCCAGCAGACGCAGAGATATTTGAAAGCGACATAAGTGGCAATTTTCAAGGTGTAGGAATGGAAATTGGAATGCGCGACGGGATACTCACTGTTATTTCTCCACTAAAAGGCACTCCAGCTCAAAGATCAGGAATTCTTTCTGGTGATAAAATTTTGAAAATTGATGACACTTCCACCGCCAAACTTAATTCTGAGGAGGCAATAAAACTTATTCGTGGAAAAGAGGGAACTAAAGTAAAATTTACTATTTTACGCGGCGTTGAAAGTGTCCCAATTGAAATTTATGTGACTCGTGCGACGATAGACATACCGACTATCAGTACTCATCTACGAAATGACGGCATATTTGTAATTGAACTTTATAATTTTTCTGCAGTGTCCGCTGATTTGTTTAGAAAATCTCTTCGCAACTTTGTGTCTTCTGGAAGTAAAAAACTCGTGCTGGATTTACGTGGAAATCCCGGAGGATATTTGGAAGCAAGCATAGATATGGCGAGTTGGTTTTTGCCACTCGGCGATGAGGTAGTGCGAGAAGATTTTGGAACAAATGAAGACGAGATTGTGCATAGAAGTAAAGGTTATAATATTTTTAATGACAAATTAAAAATGGCGGTACTTATAGATGGTGGCTCAGCATCCGCTTCAGAGATTTTAGCTGGCGCTCTTCAAGAGCATAATGTAGCAAAACTTGTCGGTGTAAACTCATACGGAAAAGGCTCTGTGCAAGAACTCATAAAAATCACTCCAGACACTTCTTTAAAGGTGACTATCGCTCGTTGGCTCACACCAAACGGTAAATCTATTTCAGATGGCGGGCTCAAGCCTGACATTGAAGTAAAAAAGACTGAAGATGATATAAAAAAGGGTCTTGATCCACAAATGTCTTCGGCTATTGAGTATTTAATGAAAAAGTGATAGAAATAGGCTTATTAAAAATGAAACATCATGAAAATAATATTACTTAAAACTGTGCCGAAGGTAGGACAAAAATATGAGGTGAAAGACATTTCAGATGGACACGCGCTCAATTTTCTTATCCCAAAAAAGCTCGCGGAAGTGGCGACTCCTTCTGCTATAAAAAGAATCGGACTATTGCAAGCAAAAGACATGCAAGAAAAAAATATTCACGCAGACTTGCTCGCTAAAAACCTAGAGGATATAAAAGGTGCACGTGTAGAATTTACAGAAAAAGCGAGCGACAAAGGGCATCTTTTTTCAAGTATTCATAAAGAGCGTATCGTGGAGGCTCTCAAAGCACAGACTCGGCTAGACATAAATGCTGATTTTATAGATTTGGCAAAACCTATTAAAGAAGTTGGTGAACATAAAGTGACTGTAAAAGTGGGGGACAAAAGCGTGGAGTTTTTGGTGGTGGTTAATTCAGTAAAATAAAAATAACCTCAAAAAGGGTACGGATTTTTTAAGCTTAAAAAATCCTGAAGCGCTCGGCTCGTCAGCCTCGCGACCCCCTTTTTGAGGTTATTTTTATTTTACTACCTAACCAACATGCACAATCTTTTTGATTTTGAAAGAGTTGTCAAAATGAGTCTTGCGAGTTTTTGCAAATTGCACGATACCATCTTTTAAAGCGAAAAGTGTTCGGTCTTTTCCCATTCCCACGTTTCGGCCAGGAAGCACGTCTGTACCTCTTTGACGCACTATAATAGAGCCAGCTTTTGCTACTCCTCCCGCAGTGATCTTTACACCGAGGTACTTTGGATTTGAATCTCTGCCGTTTTTGGTTGACCCACCGGCTTTTTTGGTTGCCATACTATATTATTTATATATAATCTGTTAAAATATCAGTCAAATGAGTATAAAAGATAATCTCCTAAAAATCAAGTATAAAAACCCACTTATAGGCAAAACAGCCGTTTTTGCCCTTATTTTTGGGCTCGTTTTCATATTCTCATTCCAGCTTGGGAGACTTACGACCTTAAGTGATGCAAGGACACCCATTGTTCTGGGGTCATTTGAAACGACAGTTTTGGCGTCAGCCGAGCCATCAAAAACTACTTCCGAAACTACTCCCGAGAGCAAAAAAGAACAAAAAATTTCTGCTGGCGCAGTGGTCGCTTCAAAGCAAGGTAAAACTTATCATTTACCAAGTTGTCCTGGTGCAAAAAACATTGCCCCAGAAAATAAAATCACTTTTACTTCACGGGCGATAGCGCAAAAAGCTGGCTACTCTCCCGCAAAAAATTGTAAAGGTCTTTCCGCATTAAAAAGCGGACTCACTGCCAACCTCAATATTGAAACTGGTAAAAAGGACGGGGTGGTCGCTGTACCACTTTTTGCAGTCACAAAAAAAGGCAACAAATCTTATGTTCAAAAAGTTTCTGGAGAAAATGCCGTGCAAACTGAAGTGACTCTTGGAATCGTTGGTCAAGATGGAATGACTGAAGTATTGTCTGGTCTCGGCGAGGGCGATACGGTAGAAGTAGGTCAATAAATTAAATTTAGAAAAATGTTTAAGATTTTACTTTTTTATAAATATGTAAACATAGACGACCCTCGTGCGTGTATGTACGAGCAACGTCGTCTATGCGAAAAATTTGGATTGAAGGGTCGGATAATAATTGCCAAAGAGGGGATTAATGCAACTCTTGAGGGCACAGAAGAAAATACAGACGCTTATTTAAAAATTTTTCTGAGTGACGAGTGTTTTAAAGATACTCATATCAAAAGAAGTGTCGGCACGGGAGATGCTTTCCCAAGACTTTCAATAAAAGTGCGGAACGATCTTGTGAGTGACGCCTTTGGCGTTGAACTAGATCCTACAAAAGAAACAGGTAAACGTCTTGCACCAGAAAAACTAAACGAATGGCTAGAAAAAAAGCCCGGCACTTTCCATATTATTGATATGCGAAATGACTATGAGTATCGCGTTGGACATTTTGACGGTTCAATACTCATGGATATCAAAAATTTTCGCGATTTACCGCAAGCACTCGCGCAGATAGCTCATTTAAAAAACGAGCCAGTTGTTCCTGTTTGTACTGGCGGAGTGCGTTGCGAAAAGGCCTCTACTTTGCTCATAAAAGAGGGTTTTAAGGATGTTTATCAGCTAGATGGGGGGATCGTCAGTTATATGGAAAAATACCCAGGAAAAGACTTTAGGGGTTCTTTATATGTATTTGATAACCGAAAGGTAATGAATTTCACCGACCCCGACAAACATGTGATGATAGGGGAATGCGATATTTGTCAAAAACATTCAGAAAATTATGCAAACTGCTCTCTTGATACCTGTCATAGGCACTTTATTTGCTGTGAAAACTGTCAAAATAATCAAAATGGGTACAGTTTCTGCTCCCAAAATTGTCAGGAACGATACTTCACTGAAAATCCCGTTCAAGCTGGCATCAAGTCAGTTGTCTAAAATAGCTATAAAACCCAGTATTTAAGCCATATTTATACCACAGAAAACTCATTTTGTCGTTGACAGACTAGACAGGATATGCTATTATGTACACATCTCAGTTAGCGCTGAGTTTTTTATTTGGATAAACCGAAAGGCATAATCCAAGTAAACAAATTTATGTTAAATATGACAGCAACTAGTCTTTATATGGTACTTGCAAGCCTTACCGGTAATACGGGAAGTGCTCAGCTTGTCCAAATTCCTACAAACATACAACCACAACTTGTGGAGGAAAAATCAACTCAAAAACAAGAGGCGGAAAAAAACGTATCAACAGAGGCTTATGTTAGAAACTATTTTGCAGATCTTCCTATTATGATTGAAGTTGCTCGATGTGAGTCTCATTTTAGACAAACAGATAGCAATGGAAAAGTTTTACGAGGTAAAGAAAATCGCTTTGACGTTGGTGTGATGCAGATAAATGAATATTACCATGCTAATACAGCAAAAAGGCTCGGATATAATATTTACAGCACAGAAGGCAACACAGCTTTTGCTCGGTATCTTTATGAAAAAAATGGTATTAAAGATTGGAAACCTTCGTGGGATTGTTCAACAAAGTCAAATCAGATTGCGATGCGTACTGATAGTGGGGTGAGTTGGGAATAAAAATTACAAAAAAGACTCTTGCTAAAGCGAGGGTCTTTTTTGTTTGTTTAAAAAATTATGATACAATAAATTTACAACTAAATAGTTGATTATCAAGAGAGTGGCGAGAACACTGGTTCTAGGACCCACCGGCAACCAATTAGAAATAATAAGGTGCTAAATCCAGCCAAAGTATTGCGAAAGCAATATTATGGAAAGATAAGACTAGTCATCTATCTTTCCTCTTTATGAGGAATTTTTTATTTAAAAAAATGAAAAAAACAGCAGAATTTGTGAGTCCAAAACATCCAGATAAAATTTGTGATTTTATCGCGGATAGTATTTTAGATGCGTATCTCTTAGAAGACCCAAAAAGTCGTGTAGCAATAGAAGTAATGGGTGGCCACAACCTCATTACAATAAACGGTGAGGTAACAAGTATGGCAAAACCCGATATAGAAATGCTGGTAAAAGAAATAGTTGGACAAGGGTTTAAAATTTTAGTGCATATTGATATTCAAAGCCCAGAGATTGCACGAGGAGTGGATAGTGGCGGGGCAGGTGATCAAGGGATCATGAAAGGCTATGCCACCGCAGAGACAAAAAATTATATGCCCGTAGAATATGAACTAGCTCGAAATCTATGCATGAAAGTATTTGAACGCTATCCTTTTGATGGTAAAACGCAAGTCACGGTGGAAGGTGGTAGTGTGACAAATGTTGTTGTAAGTTTTCAAAATACAAAAAATGGCGAGCTTTTAGAGCTTGTTAAAAAAATTATTATTGCAAAAGAATATTTTATAAACCCAGCGGGGCAGTGGACTTGTGGGGGTTTTGATGCAGATACTGGTCTATCTGGCAGGAAACTTATAGTAGATAATTATGGACCAGAAATAACTATTGGGGGCGGTTCTTTTTCAGGTAAAGATTATACAAAGGTAGATAGATCAGGTGCGTATATGGCGCGTCGACTCGCTGTTGAATTATTGGAAAAATATAATGCAAAAGAAGTACAAACAAAACTTGCTTATGCAATTGGGAAAAAATATCCTGTAATGGCTGTAGCTGTGATAGATGGTGTAGAAAGAGAAATTGACGGCTATGATTTAAGTCC
>SICJ01000018.1 GCA_009691505.1 Candidatus Parcubacteria bacterium
ACGTCGCCGGCCTGTACCACGTCTCCAGCCACAGCTTTTATTAGGCTTAAATGACCATAAACACTCGATAAACCGTTGTTATGCTTGATGAGGACCCATTTACCATAAGATAGACAATTTAGCTTCAAATCAGTGTTTCCAGTCTCCTCAACGACCCCCGATGCTACCGATGTAATAGGAGTTCCCATAGATGATCGAAAATCAATCCCGTTGTGGCCTTTACCGCTGTATACTCCAGTTCTTGAAAAAACTGTATCGCCAAAAAGTTGAGTGATGCAGAAAGGATTACCAAGTGCGTTTTTAAACGTCGGACAAATAGAAAAATAACTAGACGAAAAAGGCCAAGAAAGCACACCCTTTCCAGCGGTCGGAAGACGACTCGGATCAATCGCTATTTTTATTTGTGACTCAATATTAAAAATTTCATTTTCAAATGCAGTCGCGAGTGCTTGTTTTTGAGCGAGTATTTTACGATAATTCGTTTCCTCATTTTTTGTTGTTGTAAGTAAAGTGTTTTTTGCAGTTTTATTATTTATAACGATACTTTTTTGATCAAGAAGCTGACTTTTTAGATTTGATAAATCTTTTTTTATCTCCTCGCTCTGACTCTTTTTTTTAGCGAGTTCTTTTGTGTATCCGCGAATTTCATACACCTGATCTTTTATACTCGTTTGAAATTTTTGGAGCGTATCAATATCATTCCAAATATTTATAAAACCATCTTTTAGCAACATTATTTCAATTATAGAATTATTTTCTGCTGAGTTTATTTGTCGCAAAGTTTTTGCGATTGTGTCTAAATTGCTTTCTATTTTTTGTTGTTTGAGATTAATTTCAAGACCGAGCTGGGTGATATTTAGATTTGCTTTACTGATTTTTGTCTCAGTCAGTTTTACTTGCGTATTTAGCTGATTTGCAGATATGTCTAGGGTTTTTATTGCAGACTGTAGTGTTTGCCCAGCACTCGCACTTTGATTTGCTTTTTCTCCAAGCACTTTTATCTCTTTTGTAATAGCGTCAAGCTCTAAAGTCTTTTCATCAATACTTTTTTGCAAATCTTCAATACTTATCGCGTGCGCAGGTAGACTATGAGCTAAAAAAAACACGACACATAAAAAACAAATAAAATATGTGAAGATTGTTTTTGTATTCATAATTTAAAAGAGTGCTATGGCGCTTTCTAGTCGTTTTATTGTTTCCTCTTTTCCTAAAATAGAAGCAACAACAAAAGGGTCTGGAGATTTGTCTTTTCCAGTAAGTGCATAGCGTATCGGCCAAAGCACCGCACCTCTTCCCTTTTCTGTCGCGTAATCCCAAATGATGTTTTTGAGCTCGTCTGAAGTGTTCCAGTTTTTTGCGTCAGTGTTGCTCAATTTTTTTATCACTTCAGTTAGATATTCTAAAGTATTTATGAAGTCTTTTTCATCACGCCACACTAGCTTTTCTTTATTTTCAATTTTAGGCATAGTAAAAAAGTAATCAAGCTCGCCAGATTCTAGCATTATCTTTAAATCGCCCCACTTTTGCACTCTTTCTATAACAATGTGCGCGATTTTCGCTACAACCTCGTCTGATAGAGAAAATGATGGGTTAAAATCGCCGATAATTGTTTTTATCTTTGCGTTACGCTCATTTGCGGGCATTTTTTTTATCCATTCATGATTGAGCCATAAAAGTTTTATCTCATTGAAGACGGCGCCAGCTTTTTGAATTTTTCCAAGTTCAAAAGCGCTCTTGAGCTCATCGCGAGAAAATATCTCTTGCTCTGTTCCGGGATTCCAACCGATAAATGCAAGAAAATTTATAAACGCTTCTGGTAAAAAACCCTCTGCACGATATTCTAAAATATCTTTTACGCCATCACGCTTGCTGAGTTTTTTTGTTTTATCTTCTCGTAAAATAGGTGGTAATGTAGCAAAAATTGGATATTTTATTTCTAGGGCGTCGTATAAACTTAAAAATCTAGGCATACTTGAAATATATTCATCTCCGCGCATTACGTGTGTTACACCCATAAAATAATCATCTACAATGTGCGCAAAATTATAAGTAGGATAACCATCGCTTTTAATTAAAATAAAATCATCAAGTGCGTCTTCGCCCGCCTCTAGGTCTCCTCGCACTTCATCGTGCCATTTATATCTTTTTATTTCAGAAACTTTAAATCGCAACGGCTTGCTTCCGTCCCATTTTTCAAATTTTTCTGGCCGATGATCACGAAACAAAAACGGACGCTTTTCCATTTTTGCTTTTTCGCGAAAACCCTCCAATTCTTCCTGCGTATATGGATCTGGATAAGCCAAACCTTTATCTATAAGTTTTTGGGCAAATTCCCGATGAGTATCAAGTCTTTCTGATTGAATACAAGAGCCAAAAGGTCCGGGCTTTTCTGGTCCATAATCAAAATCAATTCCGAGCCAGCCTAGAGTTTCTATAATTTGCTCTACAGAACCCGCAACTTCTCGCTCTTTATCTGTATCTTCTATACGTAAAATAAATGTGCCGTTATTTTTTCGCGCCCACAAATATGCAAACAAAGCGGTGCGCGCGCCACCAATATGCAAAAACCCAGTGGGAGATGGGGCAAAACGCGTAACTATTTTTTCGGAATTATTTTTCATGTTCAAGTGCGATACTTAAAATTTCTTTTGCGATGAGTTCGGCGGCATTGTATTTTATAAATTCTTTTGCTCCACGACTCATTTTTGCAAGATCTTCTGGGCTTTTTAAAAGTCTTGTGATTTCTGATGTTAAAATATTTGGAGTTAAATTTCCTTCTTCAATTACCAAACATGCTCCATTGCGCGCATAAGCAAAAGCATTTTTTCGCTGGTGATCGCCGTGAGAGTCAGCGATAGGAATGATAATAGAAGGAATATTCCAAGCGGCAATTTCAAAGATAGTACTACCTCCGCGTGACACGACAAGATTTGCGACACCCGCAGCCATACGCAAAGACAGCACATCTAAATAATCATAGGTTTTGTATCTGCTTTTGTGTTGATTATTAAAAAGCATTGCACTGGTGCGACCTTGCACGTCTCGCAGATTTTTTTTGCCAGTTTGATGAATAATTTGAAAATCTTTTACTAAAGCTGGCAAAGCATCTATCAATGTATCGTTTATTATTTGGGAACCGAGTGATCCGCCAATCACTAAAATGACAGGCACTCCATGTTCAAGATTTAAAAATTCAAAAGCACCCTCTTTCAGCGGTAATACAAGCTCGGAACGTACTGGATTTCCTGTAAAGGCAATTTTTTTCTCATCAAAATATTGCGCCGCTTCAGGATATGACACCGCCACCCTTTTTGCAAATTTTCCAGACCATTTGTTTACTTTTCCAGGCACAGTATCTGATTCATGAATGACAATGGGAATCCGTAAAATTCTCGCCGCAAAAACTGCAGGAAAACTAGCATATCCACCTTTGCTAAAAACAACATCTGGATAAATTAAAAAAACATCTACGAGGGATTGCAAAACTCCCCATATTGTTTTAAAAATATCAAAAAAATTAAATACAGAAAAATATCTACGCACCTTTCCGGCACTATTTTTTTTATAAACAATATTATTATCAAAAAGTGCGCCTGCGTTGTAGGGCTGAGGCGACATAAAAAATAATTGTGGAGAAAGTAGACGATTTTCTTTGCTTAAGCGATTGATTTCCTGCGCGACAGCAATGATAGGATAAAAATGTCCACCCGATCCCCCTCCTGTAAAAAGTATTTTCATAGTAAAACGTTATGCTAATCGGCTTTTTTAAATTTTGAAATGTTGAGCAATATTCCCACTCCCGCAAGGGTCATAAAGAGCGACGTGCCTCCATGACTTATAAACGGCAACGTAATACCCGAAAGTGGGAAAACATTGAGCATTGAAGCAATATTTATAAACGATTGCGACACTATGAGTATAACAATTCCGACAGCCATAAGTCCACCAAACATATCGGGCGCTCTTGCCGCTATTTTTAGCCCACGAAAGGCAAAAAAGAAAAACATTCCGACGATAAAAATACTGCCGAGGAAACCAAACTCTTCACTCGCGACCGCAAAAATAGAATCACCGATAGGCTCTGGTAAAAAGCTAAATTTCTGAATACTTTTCCCAAAACCACGACCTGTGATACCGCCCGAGCCGATAGCGATGAGCGATTGTTGTATCTGATAACTTGAACCGAGCGAATCGCGAGAAGGATCTACAAAAGTCATAATGCGTGACAAAACATAAGGTCGCATCATTATTATCGTGGCAAAACCGATGATTGCGATAAGAATCATAAGTGCGATGTGTTTTTTTTGCGCACCGCCGACAAAATACATTGCAATACCAGAAAGCAAAATCACAAAAAAAGTGTCAGTGTCTGGTTGTGCGAGAAGCAAACCACCAGTGATTGCCACTAAAACCAAAAAAGGTAACAGACCAAATCTAAAAGTTTTCACGCCTTGTTTTACGCTGGCAATCCACGCGGCGAGATAAATGATAAAACCAATTTTTAGAAACTCGCTTGGCTGAAAAGAAAATCCAGCGATACTTATCCATCTACGTGCGCCACCGTGCAAAAAACTAATCTGCGGAATAAAAACGCAAGCGGTCGCAATGAGTGACAGAAAAAAAAGTAAAAGCGCGTGTTTTCGCCAAAACTTATATGGAGTGTGTGAAGTAATAAAAAAAACGACGAACCCTAAAAAGAGTCCGTAAAATGCTTGCGAAAAAGCGACGTTGGAAAAGCTTGATCCACTTGTGCGTGCGAGAAGTCCTAGCGACGCCGAGCTAAAAATAAAAAAACCACCTATTGCAAGGATTAAAATAGATATTAAAAGTGGTTTGTCTACACGGTGGGATTTCATATTAAAATTTTTGCGTAAATTTATTAGTGGAGTTTATTTTAAACGGATAATGGCAATGAGAGCAGACCGGTCTTTTATTATATATCCATAAAAACCTTTGTTTTCACTTTTTTGCAGTTTACTATTATCATAAATAGCAACAGCTGGTTCGTGGTAATGAAAAGCATGTTCTATGGCATTTTCGTCAATGCCACCGCCACCACTATCTAAATCCGACTCTTCGGAGCAAAAAACTATATTTTCATTTTCACTGCTACCAAACTGTTTACCTATTGTATTTCCATCAAAACCAGAAAAAAGAAGGTTCGGTTTATAAATACCAAGTTCTTTTAGTTTTTTAATAAAAACTTCTGCGAAAGATATAGAATCCCAACCACTGGAAATATCTATTTCATAAATTGGTGGAAGTGAAGGAATTTGCTCTTGGTTTTTCATAGATATGAAGTTAAGTTTATAAATTACCCAATCAACCCGACCACCATGCCCAAAATCGCAGTAACGAGTCCGATAATCCAAAAACGCATCACGACTTTTGTTGCAGGCCAGCCGAGCGCTTGAAAATGATTATGAATTGGCGCGACGAGGAAAACTTTTTTGCCATCCCGAAACTTTTTTGACGTGAGTTGAATAATGTTTGAAAGTGTCGTAATAACGAGAGGAAAAGCGATAATAGGAAGCACGATAACGCCGTGACCGAGACCGAGCGAGTCGGTCATAAAAGCTACCACACCGAGAGTAATAGTGAGCCCCATCATTCCCGTTTCCGACATGAAAAATCGCGCGGGCGGAATATTAAACCACAAAAATGCGAGTATTCCGCCGACGACCACAGCACAAAAAGCCGCGAGATTGATTTGATTTTGATAAAAAGCGATACCTGTGTATGCAGCAAAACACGACGCGAGTATCCCACCAGAAAGTCCGTCGATGCCATCTATTACGCTTCCAGAATAAACTCCCATTATGACCAAAATAAAAAGTGGAATAAAAAATAATCCAATATCTAAATCGCCATAAAATGGAATTCCTACAGAAGTTACATCAAGTTTAAAATAAAACCACAGCGCACAAAGTAAAGCCAAGCCCCCAACAACGAGTAATCTTTTTTTTAAAGAAAGCCCGCCACCCACATAAGAACCTTTTCCCGCACCGCCCTGAGTTCCTAAAAAATCATCTATCCATCCGACAAAACCACCAAAAACAAGCGTAAAAAGTGGAATCCATGTTTGATTTCGGCTAAAAAAATCTAGTTTTACAAAAGAATCAATACCGAAAACACGCGCGAGAATCCAAAAAAGCATCGCTGTGAAAAATACAGAAGCCCACACGACTATTCCCCCCATTCGTGGTGTCTTTTTTATTTCATCTCTGTGAAGCGATGCAGATATCGTGGCTTCGCGTCCATCAATTGTCTTTTGCACACTCTGCTTTTTCCACATCTCTTTTTTATACAGAATATTTGTCAAAAAAGGCGTAATCAAAATCCCCACGATAAACGCGACGACAGAAGGCAGAAAAACTTTTACAATATCTAATATCATATATTAAGGTTTTTTTGATTATACAATATTTTTGCGTTTTTATCTTGTCTCCAAATATTTTTTACTTGCAGAAACCAATGCTCGGACATCTGTAAATCTACCTTCTGCGGTGGAGCCAAGTACAGAAATAATGAGTGGCTGACCAAGGCTAGAATCATAAATAATAGCAAGATTGCCCTGTGCGAGTGAAGTAAAACCAGTTTTTGAACCCATAATGCCCGGAATCTTGTCTATATCTGTGTTTGTGTTATTTACTTTATGAGCAACATTGCTCAAAGACGTTACTTTAAGTGAGCTGTTTTTTGTAGAAATTAAAAGCTGGGGATTATTTCGTAAAGTGTAATCAAAAAGTTTTGCAACATCGCGCACTGTGCCGTAAGCTCCGCCGAGCGATTCGTTTGAATCAAGACCATTTTCATTTGTGAAATACATGGAGGTCAAGCCGATTTTTTTTGCTTTTTTGTTCATTTCCGCGACAAAATCTTTTCGTCCAACATCATAAGAAGAAACACCAGCATTTATCGCACCTGCAACAGAAGCTATCGCACGCGCACCGTCGTTTGAAGATGTGACCAAACTAAAATCAAGCAGATCTTTTAATTTCCAATTTTCATTTGCAACGAGTCCATTATCCCCCTCTTCTTCTAAAAACTCTGGTCGTATCGTGACGACAGTGTTTTTTGGAAGTAAACTTTCTGCTGTTACTGCCATCATTATTTTTGCAAGTGAAGCAAGAGGCATTACCATATCTGGGTTGTGTGAATATATAACGCGACGCTCATTTGTATCCCACACTATCGCGGATTTTGCAAAAAGATTGATGTCTGTAAACGAATCTGTCTGGTTTTGGGCGAGTGCGAGTGGTGAGACGAGAGTATCGGTTTTTACACTTTTGAGCTGTCCGAGATAAATTAAATAAACCGCCAAAATAATGACAAGTGAAATCATCGGAGCGTAAAATTTGTATGATAAATGGTCTTTATTAAGCATCTTGGTTTTTATTTATTTCGGCGATGTGGTCGTTGTCGTTGTCGTCGGCGATTTTGTTTTCTGACTCGGCGAGAATGTCGTTTTCCGCGTCGCCCCCTTTGAGCACAGGATTTTCCTGCACCGCCGTTATTTTCGCCTGCATCTTTTCGTATTCAGGCAATTCGCGCGCGGAACTCACGCCCATAAACGACAAAAGCTCAAAAGTCGGCTTGTATGTAAAGCTTCGCTCCCCTTCTTTGCTTTCAGTTTTTTCTATAAGTCCGCGAATAAGCAAGTTGCGAATTATAAAATTTGAATTTACTCCACGAATGTAATCAATCTCGCGTCTTGCGACCGGCCCTTTATATAAAATGATAGAAAGCACTTCAAGCCCAGCTTTTCCGAGGTCGCGTGTGAGCTCATCTTTTGTGATTTTTTCTATAAGCACACTCGCTTCCGGCGCCGTAGCAAACATCACTTCATTACCATTACGCATCAGGCGAATACCGCGCTCTGCGTAAGTGGTTTCCACAAGCGCGAGCGCTTCAGTGATTTCTTCTTCGCTTTTTCCCAAAGTCGTCGCGATTTTTTTGATGGAAATCGGCTCGTTCTTGAAAAAAAGTAAAGCTTCTAAAGATAAATCTAGTTTCATAATAAATATCGGCGATTTTTTCTGTTTTTAATTCTGGCTCGGCGCACCATAAGACGGCGTACTGATATTTTCTGTCTCCATATCAATATCACCACGCCAATCTTGCTGATGTACACTTATAATACCCTGTTTTACGAGTTCAAGCATAGCGAGAAAACTCACAATTATATTAACACGGTCTTCGCGCGCGACGCTGTGTGTGCCCGCACGCCCGCCACCGGCGACCGCACCTCCGACAGAAAATTCCCGAAAGCTCATCTTGAGCCCGACCTTCACGCGCTCGGTCAGTCGCTCTATCATTTCCTCCAAGCTCACCACCTTGCG
>SICJ01000019.1 GCA_009691505.1 Candidatus Parcubacteria bacterium
ATTAAATTATAGTAACATTTTTAATACCTTACAGCCATTACCACTATCAACTAATGGATATCTAGGAAATTATACATACTCCCTTCTTGCTTATGTGTTGGGTTAAATAGTGAGAGAGAATAATACACTTTTGGCGAAAACGGCGATTCCATTTTTTGGCTGCCGATCAGGGACTCGAACCCCAATTAACCGCTCCAGAGGCGGTCGTCCTACCATTAGACGAATCGGCAAATTTGCGCGGCGTCCGCAACATGTCCGCACCATTTAATCAACATCATCTGACGCTTCCCCACAATACTGGAAAAATCAAGCTTTTTCAAGTATAATGACTCTCATGCTATCAGAACCAATGCAAAAGCTCGCCCTAGCGCTTACCGACTTGCGCGCAATAGAACTCGCCTCACAAAACAACAAACAAGTCTTTGAGGTCAATAAACTCGTGATCAAAGCCGCGACTTATTATGAAAAGATTCGCTATCTAGTGGATTATCAAGAAGAACACACTATCCGTCGAAACGCGCTTGAAAGAATCCTCAAAAGAAAAATCGTTATTGAAGGCGGTGCAGTGTATGGTACTACTTTACTCCAAGAACTCGCGAGCGGTCAGTATATAGACGAAGCACAAGTCACAGAAGAGCTCGGCAGGAAAATAGACACGATAATGAGCAAGTTTTTACGCTTGCGCGACTCTGCGGGGCTTTCTGGTGCGGTGGGTAAAAGGTTGCTCGCTTTTGCTGCGGCAGAAATAGACTACGCTCTCAGTCTAAAACACTACATCATGGACCAAGGCATTACCAATGCTTTCTACGACACTGTGCGGAAAAATATTACTTTACCCGACGTAAAAGAAGATGTTGCGGATTTGCAAATATATTGCGCTTGCTATCGTTCCCTTTTTCGCCCAGAAGACGAGTCGCTCGCTTACGCTTTGTGGATGAAATATATTCCGCAATGGCAAAATGCAACCGATGAAACTATCGCTGACAACGCTCCGCACCTTGGTGATATTTTGGCTTCTATAGACTCTACAATAAAAAATACTTTACAATGGCGACTTATTCAAAAACTGAAAAATGAAACTGTTTACTTTTTGATTGTTCGCGAGCTTGTGCAACAATACGGTGCCGAGTCACAACGTATTCTAGAAGCGCCGGGTGAGCTGGAAATCTACACTCAATCTTTACTTGAGAAAAAATATGCAAAAGAAAATGCGCGCATCAGATCTAGTGGAATACGAGCCGTCATTTATCTTTTTTTTACCAAAGCACTTTTTGCAATGGCTTTAGAAATTCCTTATGAAATGTTTATTCTAACGACCATCAACTATGTGCCTATTGCGATGAACGTCGTGTTTCATCCACTACTTTTACTTATCGTAACACGAGGAGTGGGAACATTTGATACAAAAAATACTGGTGCGGTTTTGAAAGGAATGAAAGAAATGTTTTATGAAAACAAAACGGAGAAAATAAAAATACGAACTGGAAAAAGCGGACTCATATATATATTTACAACTATGTATGTCGTGCTTCTTGCTTTTGTTTTTGGCACAATAGTGGCGGGTCTAAAAAGTATTCATTTCAACAGCGTAGGTATCATCATTTTCCTTTTCTTCCTTGCACTCGTAAGTTACTTTGCTTTTAGAATTCGTTACAACTCAAAGCGATGGAAAGTGACCCAGCAAGAAAGTGCGCTTTCTTTGATTCTTAGTATATTTACAGTACCAGTCATTCGCACAGGACGATGGCTTTCTCAAAGTTTTTCTTCTATAAACGTGTTTGTGTTTATTCTAGACTTTATTATTGAAACGCCTTTTAAAATCGTGCTCAATTTTTCAAATCAATTCATCTCTTACTTGAAAGAAAAAACACCGGAGACTTATTAAAAAAAATCGGCGCACTCAGAAACGAGTGTGCCGATTGTGGAAACGTGGTGCAAAAAGCACCAAAATTATTCTGTGGACACCAGCTTTTGTGGCTCAGTGAACACTTCTATCAAATCACAAAAGGGGTCTTTCCGGCGCTTTAGGATGTTGCGCAGGTTTTGTGTTTGAAGCTTTTCAAGTTCTCCTCTTGAAAGGAGGTGGGGTCTCTTTCCGCATGGACAAAAATATTCAATCAGCCCTTCAATTTCATTCTGGACTTTTTTGGTTGGAAAACTATTTATTTCCAACATCCGTACCCAGACCTTCAAATCTAGCGTGAAGAGACAATACGTACCTTTGCCTTCTGTGTACATACCCATGTAGCCTCTAGGGCAGATGATTTCAAAATCTGCTCCTCTCCAATCAAGTGGTGGTTGGTACTTCATACCCGTTGCGTTTACAAATCCCGCAGACATAAGAGGCTGAACATCTTTCAGACTAAGCATCAGCATTTTTAAAGAACTCCTTTTCTTTTACCTTCATTACTATCAATGAGCGATGTTGCTATTGCTAGTTTGAGGTAATATTTACGATAGCATATTAAAAATAGAAATCAATTGATACTCGCCTCTATAAAAGCTGTAAAAAGTGGGTGTGGAAAAAGTGGTCGCGCTTGAAACTCTGGATGAAATTGTGTCGCGACAAAAAATGGATGTTTTTTTCTTGGGAGTTCTACAATCTCCATGAGTTTGCGGTTTGGGGAAATTCCTGAAAATACTAGACCTGCGGAAGTGAGCTTTTCTACGTATTCTGGATTTACTTCATATCTATGTCGGTGTCGTTCAGAAATTTTGCTCTGTTTGTATGCACTTTCTGCAATACTACCTTTTAAAAGTGTAGCTTTGTAAGCACCAAGTCGCATTGTGCCACCGTATCTATTTTCTGCACCAGCAAGAATTTTTTCTTGTTCAGGCATTATGTAAATAACTGGGAAAGGAGTTTTTGGATTTACTTCTGTTGTGTGTGCGAGTGCGAGCCGAGCGACATTGCGCGCGTATTCTATTATGGCGAGTTGCATTCCATAACAAATACCCAAAAATGGAATTTTATTTTTGCGAATATATTCAATCACTTTTATTTTTCCTTCTACTCCAGTAGTACCAAAACCTCCGGGTATAAGCACGCCGTCGTATTTGTCTAGCTCTTCTAGCTTTTTCTTTCCTGTCTCAAAATCTTTTGCACTTAAATAGTGAATGCGCGGTTTTACGCCGAGCTTGTATGCAGAAAATTTTATCGCGTGGATGACGGAAATATATGCGTCTGAAAATGTAAACTTTCCTGAATCAAAATATTTTCCGACGATAGCTATATTTACTTCGCCGTGTCCGTTTTTTACTTTTTTTGTAAAATTACGCCAAGGCATCAGGTTGCCCCTTCTGTTTTTTGGCTTGAGCATGAGTCTTTTACAAAGCATATCGCTCAAATGGTCGCGTTCAAAATTGATCGGCACATCATAAATACTATATACATCTGGAGCTGAAATAACATTCTCTGGACGGATGTTGCAAAAAAGGGCGATCTTTTCTTTACGCTTGCGATCAAGCGACACTTCACTACGCGCGATAATAATATCGGCTTGCACACCGACACTGTTGAGCGCACGCGAAGCACTCTGGGTCGGCTTGGTTTTCATTTCCCCTATTTTTGAAGGCATCGGAAGATAAGAAACCATCACAAAAGCCACGTCATCTGGATGATGCACTTTCATCATACGAGCGGCCTCTAAAAATAAAATGTTTTGATACTCGCCGATAGTCCCACCTATTTCTACCACTGTCACGTCTGCGTTTGCATTTTGTGCAGCTTTTTCTATACGGCGTATCACTTCAAACGGCACGTCTGGCACGACCTCCACATTTTTACCTTTGTATTCCAGATTGCGTTCTTTGCGAATAACTTCCTGATACACCCTTCCTGTTGTCATATAGTTGACGCGAGTGAGGTTAATATTTAAAAACCGCTCGTAGTTGCCCATATCCTGATCTGTTTCATCGCCGTCATTTAATACAAAAACTTCGCCATGCTCGGTGGGGTTCATTGTGCCCGCGTCTACGTTGATATATGGATCTATTTTAAGTGCGGTAACATTAAAACCGCGCGCTTTTAAAATGAGGGCAATGGAAGACGCGGCGACACCCTTACCTACTCCCGACATCACTCCGCCTGTTACAAAAATGTATTTTCTTATTTTTTGTTTTTGTTTGAGTCGTTTTTTCATATCGGTGGGTTTTGGGTTTGGTGGATTAATTTATTTTAGATTTTTAAATACCGTTTTACTGCTAGATAGCTGGACACAGCTCCTATAAATATTCCTGAACCCATGACGATGAGGAAAGTTTGTGCAAAATTGGATATGTAATAATCAAGAACATTAAAACCTATATCAAAATCGCTTGATGGAAAGTTTGACCCAAAAAAAATCGCGAGTGGATAAAAAATGATGAGAGTAAAAATACCAGATAAAACACCGTAAAGCACGCCACTGACCACAAACGGACCGCGTATATAAAGAGCGCTCGCGCCCACAAGTCGCATTACGGATATTTCATCACGAGAAATGAAAATCACAAGACGAATAGTATTGAAAGTGATGAGTATTGAAACGATTATTAAAAGTAATGTAAAGAAAAACCCCAGCTTTTGCGCTGAACTTATTATCTTACTTAGTTTATCTATCGCTGTTTTGTTTCTTGGAAAATTTACATTGTCTACAATAGACTGTCCGTTTCGCGAAATAATGTTTTCACCGGTAAGAAACGCCGCAATGCCTTCGTATTGATGTGGCTCTTTTGCTTTTATATTTAGTTTTGCGCCAAGTGGATTTTCGCTGAGCTCGTCTAACGCCTGAAGTGTAAACTGGTCGTTTTCGTGACGAGTTTTAAAATTTTCCAACTCTTCTTTTGCAGAAACATATTCCACTTGTTTTACTTCTGGAAGTTTTTCTATGGATTTTTTAAGGGCTAGAATGTCTGATTCTTGTGCGGTCGTAAAAAAATAAACATTCACGTCCACCTTATTTCTAATTTCCTCAAGACTTGAATTTAAAATCGCGCTCATAAAAATAACAGACGCGATAACTGAGAGTGTGATGACCATCACGAGCACAGAAGAAAGAGATACAAAACCGTTACGGAAAAATCCGAAAAATCCTGATTTTATTATTCTTTTTACGTTGGTCTTAAACATAGATAATATTCTATCAGTACTTCAATTATATTACATATTTCCCTTCTTTATCATCGCGTATTATTCTACCATTTTCCATTGTTATAACGCGTTTACCAAGTGAATCAATAACCCCTTTATTGTGTGTTGTGAGGATGACGGTAGTCCCCAAGTCATTTATTTTCTTTAAAACTTTAACGATTTCCTGAGTGTTTATTGGATCTAAATTTCCTGTAGGCTCGTCGGCTATCAAAATTTCTGGCTGATTGACGATAGCGCGAGCAATAGCAACACGTTGTTTTTCACCGCCAGAAAGCTCGCGTGGAAAGTTCCACATTTTGTTGCCCAAATCTACAAGCGCAAGAGCGTGTGGCACGTCGGCTTGGATTTCTTCATCACTTCTACCCGCAACCTCCATCGCAAAAGCAATATTTTCAAATACCGTCTTGTCTGGTAAAAGTCGGAAATCTTGGAAAACTACACCGATTTTTCGGCGAAAATTGTTGATAGCTTTTGCACGCAGAGAATGAATATCTATGGATTCCATAAACACCTTGCCTAGGGTGGGTTTATCTTCCGCTAGAAGCATTTTGATGAGCGTCGTTTTGCCAGCGCCAGACTGACCGACGATAGATACAAACTCGTTTTTCTCTATTGAAAAAGTGACGTTTTCAAGAGCAACGTAGTTGTCAGCGTAAATTTTTGAGACTTTATCAAAATAAATCATAATTTTTGTGGGGAATTTAGATTTAATTATAGCATGAAAGTTTTACTACAATTCCTTTTCCGCCTCTATGAATTCATCCAAATCTCCGCCGAGCACTTTTTCAATATCCCGCACTTCTACATCCGTCCGATGATCTTTTACCATTTGATAAGGATGCATCACATAAGAGCGTATCTGGCTTCCCCACTCGTTTTGTGTGGTCTTGCTCACATACATTCCTTTTTCAGCGCTCCGACGATCTTCCTCAAGTTTTTTATAAAGTTTTCCTTGGAGAAGGTTGGTCGCCGTTTCTTTATTTTGCGCTTGCGAACGCTCCGAGTCTGCATGCACCGCAAGCCCCGTAGGAATATGCACGACACGCACAGCCGTTTCCCTTTTATTTACGTTTTGTCCACCAGGTCCACTAGAACGCGAAAACTCAAACCTCAGCTCCTCTGGTGGTATTTTTAGGTCGTCCACTTTTTCAAATTTAGGAATTACCTCAACCATTGAAAAAGAAGTGTGGCGAAGTTTTTTTGAGCTAAATGGAGAAATGCGGACTAGACGGTGGACACCTGACTCGTTTTTTAAAGTGCCGTAAGCGTTTTTGCCAGAGACTTCAAGAGTAACATTTCTGTAACCGCCGTGGTCATTTTCATTTTTTGTAATAGTTTTAAAACTCCAACCTTTTCGTTCCAAAAATTTAAAATACATGTTGAGGAGAATGTGCGTAAAATCCTCTGCGTCGTCACCTCCCGCGCCAGAAAAAATAGTGAGGATAGCGTCGCCTCGGTCATATTTCCCCACGCCCTCAAGCTCGCCTTTTAAAGTGGCGAGTTCTTTTATTTTTGTCTGAGCTTTTTCTTTGTCAGTCCAAAAATCCGTCGCGGACATTTGCAACTCTATTTCGGCGATTTTTTGTGCGATGTCTTCTTTTTTCATGTTTAGAGAAAAGTATATCAAATTGAGACAAAAAAAGGGGGCGGCTGGACAAGTCCAACCGCCCTCGTTACTTTTGGCGACAAATGCATCATTTAATTTGGATGTATAAATTTTTATGCAAATTTCGCCGAAAACAACACCAGTTAGAAAATTCGTCAGACTCTGCTGAAAATTTGAGAGGAGTGCCCTGGCATAAAGCGAAGGTGTTCCTGTGACAATTTTTCTCTACTGGATTTACCAAGCCCTGTCTGCAATGCAAACTAGGGGTACAACACTATCTACCATATACCTCATAAAGAAAATGTCAAGAAACACATATGTTCTATAGGGAGCGGAGTAGCCCAATAGTTTGAAATAACCTGTTTATTAATTTCTACTAAAAACCCTTCATTCTGATTGCGGAGCCACCGGACGGGATTGAACCGTCGACCTCGTCATTCGTTTACACCTCTCCTTACGGGAGGACTAGACTGTATATTTCTCCTCCCTTGATTAGGAAGGAGACCCTTGTCAGTCGTTCGGGCGCAGGCGCCACGGTCTTGTCCTTTTAAAGGGATATTAACCGTTATTCGGGATTCATAAATATATTACTACATAAATGGGCGGGGGTTTTACGACCCACCAATGACGTGCTCTACCAACTGAGCTACAGCGGCGTTTGTAGTGCTGGTGCATTACTACCAAGACAGCTACAACGGCGTTCCTAAATAATACACTACGTTTGCAACTTCGCCAAAAATATGGATAATTTAGAAAATATGCCGGTGTAGTTCAATGGTAGAACGGGGGACTCATAAGCCTCAGAAAGTGGTTCAATTCCACTCATCGGCACACGTTTAGTGGATAAAATTTGTTTTATCTGCTAAATTTAAACGATTGCGGTCGTAGCTCAACTGGTTAGAGCACTCGCCTGTCACGTGAGAGGTTGTGGGTTCAAGTCCCATCGACCGCGCA
>SICJ01000020.1 GCA_009691505.1 Candidatus Parcubacteria bacterium
TTGAGGCTCTACTCCGGCAACTCCGTCAAAAACCACAACCGCGCCGTCCAAAACGCGCAAAGAACGCTTTACTTCAGCCGTAAAATCAATGTGTCCTGGTGTATCAATAATATTGAAACGATACATTGTCGCAGGATCTTTTGCTTCGTAAGTAGGATTCCAAAAACAAGTAATAGCCGCCGCAGTAATAGTGATACCGCGTTCTCGTTCTTGTTCCATCCAGTCGGTCGTCGTGTTGCCCTCGTGCACTTCACCGATTTTGTGACTTTCTCCTGTGTAATATAAAACGCGCTCTGATGTCGTCGTCTTTCCCGCGTCAATGTGCGCAATAATTCCAAAATTTCTAACTTTATCTAGTGGGTAGTCGCGGTTCATGGTTTTTCAGTGTTGAAATTATTTAATTAGAAGATAAAGCGGAAGAAGATAAAGCGGAAAATGTTTAAGACGACAAAAATCGCTACTATCACAAAAATAAAAATAGCAACGGATGAGGCACCCTTCCCTTGACGCCTCAACATTGGGCTGTCTTCTCTTTCAAGACATGTCATGACAATGACTAAGGAAGCAAAAACCAATGTTCCAAGAGAACTTAAAGATTTATATAGAACATCTTTGTCTGTAATAACGTCCCAAATAGCAAGAACACCGAGAAGAGCTAGTATTGAAGCCGAGACAATGAGTATAACTACCGTACCTCTTCGAATAACTTTGAAAGACGGGTTCACCAAAACTGGCATTGGCATCCCGTCGGCGCTTGATTTTCCCTCCATAAATTTACCTCCAACTATTATTACAACGGCAACAACCGCAAGTACTCCTAAAGTTTCAAAAGATTTCTCAATCACATCTCCACTAAAAAAATCCCAAATACCAAGGATAGAAATAATACTGAGCAACGTTACAGCAAAAACAAAAAAGAACCCAGCGACATCTTGAACTTTTTTCATAAAAATATGAAATTAAAATAATAATAAAACCTGACCAGCTTAAGTTTACCACGCGAAATGTGCGAAAGCTTTGTTTGCTTCGGCCATTTTGTGTGTATTTTCTCGTTTCTTCACAGCTTCACCTTCATTTTTACTTGCTGCGATTATTTCATCAGCCAAACGATTTGCCATTGGTGAACCTTTTTTTGCACGTGCTGCTTCAATAATCCATTTCATTGAAAGAGCGAGGCGTCGCTCTGGTCGCACTTCGCGAGGGATTTGGTAATTAGCACCTCCCACCCTACGAGAACGTACTTCCATAAGAGGACCTGTGTTTTTCAAAGCAGTATCAAGCACTTCAATAGGATCTGTCGTTTTTGTTTTATCTTTTATCAATTCAAAAGCAGCGTAAACCACTTTTTGCGCCGTCTGCTTTTTTCCGCTATCCATTACATAATTAATAAGCTTCCCTACTTTTGTAGAATCGTATGTAAAATCTGGACCGACTATATTTCTATTTGTAACTTTTCGTCTCATTTGAAAATTTTTGGGTTATTTTTATTTCTTTGCTCTTTTAGCTCCGTACACACTTCGGCTTGTCTTTCGGTTTTCTACACCTGTCGCATCAAGCACGCCACGCACAATAGTGTAACGAAGACCAACGTCTTTTACACGTCCTCCTCGTATCATTACCACAGAATGCTCTTGAAGATTGTGACCGATACCTGGGATATATGCTGTGACTTCCATGCCGTTTGTGAGACGGACGCGGGCGATTTTTCGGATAGCGGAGTTTGGTTTTTTCGGAGTTTTTGTTGTAACTTTTGTGCAGACGCCTCTTTTGAAAGGTGCAGGATAGTAGACTGGGCGATTTTTAATGACGTTGAAACCACGAGAAAGAGCAACGGCTTTTGATTTTCGTTTGTTTTTACTTCTCTTTCGTTTTACGAGCTGATTTATCGTCGACATATAAATTAAAAACCGCAGAGCGGAATACCACACACTTTAATATGTAATAGTAAAAAATGCAAGCAGGTGGCTGTGACTCAGAATTTGGGTGTGATTAAAGGGCGTAGCCTGTAATAAGTGAAAACAAAAAGCTCATAATCGGTGCGAGAAAACCCGATAGAAAAAAGATAAAAATAAGAACGGCAAAAAAACCGTATTGTTCAAGCATCATGCGAAATTTTTGCATGTGATACGGGAGAAAAGCAAAAAGAATTTTTGAGCCATCAAGTGGTGGAATAGGCACTAGGTTGAAAACAGCAAGCATTAAATTTATCAAAACCAAAATCGCGGAAATCTTTAGAAAAGCTGGCGACAAAAATTCCGCTCCGAAACGAATTAAAAGCCCGAAAACCGAAGCTATAAAAATATTTGAAGCAGGACCCGCAACGGCAACTATCGCCTCTCCCCATTTTTGATTGCGTAAATTGTACGGATTATAAGGCACGGGTTTTGCCCAACCAAATAAAAATCCCGCGTTAGTGATCACAAGAAAAGCTGGAATCAAGATTGAACCAAAAAAATCTAAATGCCTTATCGGGTTTAGGGTGAGTCGCCCCTGATTTTTTGCGGTCGGGTCGCCTAGCAAAAAAGCTGCGTAGCCGTGTGAAACTTCATGCACTACGACAGACATCACTAGAAGAATTATTTGAAAAAAGGTTTCCATAGACTTGCCAAATATGAAACTTATGATAGCATACAGAACATTCATTTAAAAACATGCCAAACACTTGCGCAGTTACAAAAAGAGGTTCAATAATGGGGGGCGGTTACAGCAATCGCACTCGTGCAACCCAATTTAACCCAACGGGCAAAGTCCGAAAACATCTCAATCTTCAAAAGAAGAAAATTTACGTGCCTGAATTAAAAAAGCATGTGATTGTTACTATTTCTACACGCGCTATCAAAACTATAAATAAAAATGGTGCGTTTGCGACACTCAAAAAAGCTGGGTTGATTTAAGAAATATTTTTCTCCAACTTTTTCTCTAAATTGTGCGCGTTTCCGTGACTTAATAATACCCTACTGCTATTTTTTATTTTATAATTTTTTATAAAAGAAAAAACCCTACACACGTGTAGGGTTTCCATTGTTTACGTTTTGGAATACGTTTGGCAAAAATCGCTGGAAAGAATTATGTCCAAAGGATCTAAAAGATCACAGTGGACGAGTCCTGCGAACTACTTGCGAACACCTGCAAACCACCAATGGTCACTCCAGCCGTAGGCGCTATGACCGACGCCCACCTTACGCATGTCGTCCAAACGGCTGAAGTTGGCACAGCACCAGTTGCCTTTAGCGTCTTTCCAATGAGTACCGTGAGGATTCTTATCAGCGAAGGCAGGGTCGGCTTCATTCACGGCCGCGACAGAGATCGGGTCAGCAGGCTCGAGGCCACGCAAAACAAACTCCTTTTCAAGGTCGTCCTCGGAGATGAAACTGTTGCGACCCGAGAGGTCAGGTTTGAATAACACAACCTCAACTTCTTCGCCCTCACCTTTTGGCATGCTGTCCACGACCACGCGGTCGGTGTACTGCCTACGGCCGGTAGCTTGGATCGCCTCTTGCGGAGAGCGACTTCGATTCACTGTGGCCTTGCAGATGATGAGGTTTGAGACTTCTTCAGCGCGTTCGCGGAAGAGAGTGAACATCATCATTCCCAGATTCTCTATACCGAGAACCCGTTGAGCAATGTCCGAGGGGATCTTGTGGCGATGCTTGCGCATCGCCGCGCGGAATTTGTCCACGGCGCTTTCTATCTGACCGTCAGTCATTTCGGTTGGGATCATGATCTTTGTCATGGCGTCATCCTTTCTAAAGAGTTTGCCTACTACGAGTGGGCACAAAACCGCTAGAGGACCACCACGTTGGTAGCCATAGCCAAAAAGCACAGAGAAATCAGGGCCTTTTGGCTATGGCTATCGCAAGTTAATTTCAAGGTTCTTATCTGTCGCTGTTATACACTTATTGTAGTGAGATGTAAAGGTTTACGGGTAATGTCTAAACACTTCTGACACTTTGAAATAATCAAAGTGTTGCACTTACTTGTTGAACTGAGGATACACGGGTTTGCCAGCAAAAATGAGCTTGGTATACTTCTAGCATAAGTGGCTTCGGCCTCCGCCTCGCAAGAGGTAAGAAGTAGAAAAACCGTTAAAGCATGTCTTTGACGGTTTTTCTTATGTTTTCAAATATATTTTTATCAAGAGTGCCTATTTTATACTAGATCCACCTTGTTCAGATCCAACATTTACGCCCAAAACACACCACCATAGTTCTCTCTCATTATAAAATGGGCAGACCAGCTTATTTACTTTTTTCTTTTCTTTCAAAAAACTTTGTGCCAATCATTTGATATGGAATATTTAAAGCCCCACACGCGGTCAAGAAGTTATAAAGAAAAGATAAAGTATAAGCGGTAAAAATATTTTTTGGACTGCTATTTCCTCACCCACCTCTCCCCATCCGACTCAAAAACAATAGTCCCCTCTGCGTATGTGCCGAGAATTGGGATTTTGTTTTTTGTCAGGCGGTCGGTGACTTCGGGGCTTGGGTGTCCGTACGAATTATTTTTCCCAGCGGAGATGACGGCGTAACTCGGCAAAACATTTTCTAAAAATTCTTGGCTGGTTGCAGACTTTGAACCGTGATGTCCGACTTTTAGGATGTCGCTTTTGAGATGCGCGATATTTGCGAGTGTGCTTGTGGTGCTTGTAGCACTTGTCGTAGAGCTCGTCGCGGAAAATGCGAAATCGCGTGTCTCTAGTGCGTCCAAATATTTTTCTGTTTTTTCTGGTGCGTCACCCGTGAGCATTACAGAAGTATTTTTGTAAACGAGTTTTGCAACGATAGAGCCGTCGTTGGTGGAAAAAGTGGACACATCTTTGTCTGGGAAAAGTATTAAGAGGTGAACATCAGTATCTAGCAAAAAATCCATTCCACGCTGTGCGATTATTTTTTTCGCACCTTCTTGTGCGATTTTTTTCGTGAATTCTTTGTAAACTGCTGTGGATGAAACCGTACCGGGCTCTATTTCTGCGCTCACATCAAAACGTTTCAGAACGTCTAGGAAACCTCCAATATGGTCTTTGTCTGGATTTGTGACGATTATCATATCTATAGAATTATCAAAAAATGACATTTGTTTGCCAAGCTCTTGTAGCACTTTTCCACTTGGCCCGCCGTCTATAAGTATTTGGTTACCATGCGGAGTTTCTATAAAAATGCTGTCGCCCTGCCCGATGTTTAGAAAAGCGATTTTTAGTGGGCACAGATTTTCCCCGCAGTTTTTTGAAAGTGTGCCAGCTTGATACCAAATGAGCACGCTTGCAGTAGTGAGAAAAATAACGAGGATGGTTTTTGGATACTTAAAGATTTTTTTCATATATAAGTTTGTGAGGTTTATAAATTGTGTCTTGAAAAAGGTACGGACTTTTTTAAGCTTAAAAAGTCCTGAAACGCTCGGCTCGACAGCCTCGCGACCCCCTTTTCAAGCCACAATTCACAAACCCTATAATCTGATATGATAAACGTATGAACCCATACAAAGAACAACAATTTAATATTGGAGCACTTGACGGAATTTCTAAAAAAAATATTGAGGAACATCTCAAGCTTTACGCGGGGTATGTAAAAAATACCAATCTGATTGCAGAAAAAATCGCTGAACTCCGTAGCGACAGTGAAAAAAATGCTTACGCTATCAGCGAATTGCAAAGACGTTTTGGTTTTGAATTTGATGGAATGAGAAATCATGAATATTATTTTAAAAGTTTTGAAGGTGGGGCAATGGCACTAGAGGATGGTACTTTGCGTGGTGTGATTGAAACTCAATTTGGGAGTTTTGATGCGTGGCTTGCGATTTTTTCTGCTTTGGCGATGACTCGTGGCGTAGGTTGGGCAATACTTTACTATGACCATCACGCGCATCAGCTCGTGCACGCGTGGGTGGAAGAGCAACATCTCGGGCATCTCACAGGACTTCAGCCCGTGCTTGCTCTTGATATGTGGGAACATGCTTATGTGTATGACTATGCGACATCAGAAAAGAAAAAATATGTGGAAGCATTTTTCAAAAACCTAAATTGGAGTGTGATTGAGGGAAATTTTTTGGAAGCGAAGAAGTGGGATAAATAAAAATCGTAAGGCGAGAAAAATTAGTGTGGAGAATAAAAATAAATTAAGGGGCCGCGGGCATTCCATGCCCGCGGCTTTTCTCTTTTGCCGAGCCTTTCACTTTCCTACGCACAAAAATTATTCCAAAAACCAAATAAAAGGTGACGACCACCCAATAAGAAATGTGTGGCAACTCTAAATAAGCAAAAGGTAACGATGCAAAAATTGAGACAACAGAAAGCATATAATTTAAAAACAGATACGCAAAATATCCGACAATTGTAGACAAAAACAAACTCACAAAACCAGCAAGCCCCACCAAAAAACTCATAAGCATTGTCGCTGGCACAATAACAAGCACAAGAAGATTGGTGGCAAGCCCTACGAGTGAGACGATCCCCGTCATATATACGAGCATTGGCAAAAGAAAAACTTGCGTCGCAAGCGTAGATGACACCGTTCCACGGATTTGAAATTTTTCCGGCAACCATTGCAGATGTCTTTCAAAAAATGGCGAACAAGCCACAAGAGCAAACGTCGCCATGCAAGAAAGTTCAAAAGCCGGGTCGGACATTAATATTCGCGGATTTTGAAAAACCATTAAGCACGACGCCACACCAAGCGCTCGCAAGATGTCATAATTTCTTCCAGTCGCCCGCGCGATAATTACCAAAAGTGACATAATTGAGGCGCGCACAACTGTCGCAGTTCCACCAGTAATAAGCGCAAACAAAAAAATTCCGACAACTCCTCCAGAAACACCCACCACTTTTGGTAAAAATGAGAGTATTCGCATGATAAAATCTGCGACGATAGTGACGTTGTAACCAGAAAGCACAACCACATGAATAAGTCCTGTTTGCCTAAATTTATCTTCTATATCTTTTCCGAGAGAGTGTTTTGCACCGACCAAAATTCCTGAGGCAAGCGACGCATGCGGTTCTGGAATTACTTTTTGAAGATTGCCTGCAAAGATTTGCTTTAAGCGTAGTAGATTTCTTTTTA